>CBDUKE010000018.1:0-35723 GCA_965367725.1 uncultured Maribacter sp.
TCCGCTATCGTTGGTATGGCGTTTAAAGTAAGCTCAACCGATATCGTTGAGCTAGCGCAATTACTGGAGTCATCATAGAAAAAGCCGTAATACGTACCATTTCTTTGAGGGGGATTCGCAACTTCCGTAGGGGACAAATGCCCTGCTTCATCTAATGGATTTGAGTTTATGCTCCACCTGGCTTCCATGCCACTAGGGGGTTGACTACTTATGTAATCATTAAGACTAATGTTAATGGTGCCACAAAAAAATGTAGGTGTGTCAGGGTTCAGAACTGGCGCCGGAGCACAATTATCATCATCAATTATGGTTCCCGTACCCACACCCCCACCAGTGAGGTTAACTCCAGTGGAGGGCGTACCCAATTGTACTGTAAAAGTTTCTTCTGCACTTTCCAATAGGGTGTCATCAATAATGGTCACGGTAATTTGTTGAATTTCCCCGGCAGTAGTGTCTTCGAAGGTAAGTGTTCCATTTGTACCTTGGTAGTCTACACCACCCCCTGTAGCCGTACCATCCGAAAAGGTAAAGTCGATTTTTGTTCCTCCAAGTACTACTCTATCCAATTGGACATCGAATACCATAGCACCACCAACTACATCTTCGTCAATAGTGACATCTGAAATCGAAAGGTTTGCTGTGTCATTATCTGTGTTGGTTACTGAAATATCCGCAACATCAATACCCTCTAAATCATCATAATCATTATCATCTGATCTAACATCATCCGTTGCTATGGTATAGGGCTGAGGGCCATCCACAATGGGGTCATCCTCCCCCGTGACAATGACATTAACCCCAATGTCCCAATCAGCATCAGTCAAGGTTACACTTGACGAACCCAAAGTGCCTTCACTGGTATTACTGCTTGAAAGCTCAATGGTCACATCTTTCGATGGTTCACTGGTAAGCGTAAAGGTAAAAGTTGCCGTTCCGCCGGCTTCAGTAGTAGTACCCATAACTGGTGTAACCACTACTCCGGCAACATCATCATCTTGATTGGTGACCTCCAAATCCTGAACATCACCACCATCTAAATCATCATAAAAGGAGTCTAGGGACGAAACATCTTCTGTCCTTATGCTATCCAATATATCCCCATCGATATTATCATCGTCTATACCGGTCACTATAAGATCCACTCCGGTATTCCAATTCGCAGCGGTTAGTATTATAGATTCAGGCCCAATAGTTTCGGTGACATCATACCGATCTATGAATATGGTAACATCGGCCGTTGGTTGGCTCGTAAGCGTGAAGGTAAAGGTTGCCTGCCCACCTGCTTCAGTCGTGGTACCTGTTGTTGTAGATACATTTATACCTGCTGTATCATTGTCATTGATTCTACCTCTTGCATCCCCTCCCCCTGAAAGGCCTACCCCATTAGTAGGAGTACCTAATTGAACTCTGAAATCTTCTCGGTCGCCTTCATCGATAAAATCATCTGTAATCGGGACAGTTATAGTCTGGGTTTGACCATTGAAACCAGAAAAAAACAATGGTGTGCCTATGGTATTGTCATAGTCAATACCACCTGTGGCTGTATCATCGATAAAAGAATAGGTAACCACAGTCCCAGAAAAGTTAAAACCATTGAAGGTGACCGTGAAAACCATATTACCAACACCCTCATCTTCCGTAACATCTTCTATAGAAACATCCTGCCCATACCCGCAAAAAGCTAGAAGTAGGAAGGCGCCAAAAAACAGTAGTTTTTTGGAAATGTTGAAAACACTTATAATCGGGGCAAACATATAATTTTTCTTATTTTTTTCGCAGACTGTCATTTGAACAATTTATATTTCAATTCACAGTGTTGTAAGAAGGTATAAACTTAAAGTAGGGATTCAATAATACAAAAAAAATGGCCATTCACTTAATTACTGGGATTAAAACTGGCTTTTTTAGGCAAAATGCAATTCGTGGGTTCTATGTTCCTTCCGGCAATTCAGCTAAGGCTGCCTTCACCTTATTCAATCTTCCTTAAACCAACCGGAGTATTTTACGTAGGCATTGGCAATCCGATCAATCTCCCCGGAACTCAATTCAGGACTTATATCCTTTATTTTCTTTGCAGGCATACCTGCAAAAATTGTACCCGCTGGCACATGGGTCCCCTGGGTCACTACCGCACCTGCGGCAATGATACTATTGCTCTCCACAATACAATCATCCATAATTATACTGCCCATACCTACCAAGACATTATCTTTAATCGTACAACCGTGGACAAGGGCATTATGCCCAATGGATACGTTATTGCCTATGGTGGTAGGAAATTTTTGATAGGTACAATGTATAACCGCACCATCCTGTACATTCACTTTGTTCCCCATTTTTATAAAATGCACATCGCCTCGCACTACTGCATTAAACCAAATACTACATTGGTCTCCCATGGTAACCTCACCAACAATGGTCGCATTTTCTGCGATAAAGCAATCTTCGCCTATTATCGGGGTCTTGCCCCTAACTGATTTTATTAACATGGATTGTTTTTATTTTCTAGATCAAAAATAAGCCAATAAATCTTTCTTTTTGGAAGCGGAAACCAAAAGTTCTTTTCCATTGGAGACAACAACACTGCCTCCCTTGCCTTTTTTGTATTTAATCACCTCATTTACATTGACCAAATACGACTTGTGTATTCTTGCAAAGGGGAATTGGGATAAGGCTTCTTCAAAATACTTTAGGGTCTTGCTCACCAGTATTTTCTTATGCTCCAAATAGATTTCAGTATAGTTGTCATCTGCCTTGCAATACAATATATCGGCCACATTCAATACCTGAAAGCCATCTTGTTGTGGCAAGGTTATCTTACCTTCAACCTGGCGCAAATTGGGTTGTAACACTTTGCCCTCAAGGGCTTCTTCCTTGGATTTTATTTCCGAAACATAATCTACCGCTTTGATCAATTCATCTATATTAATGGGTTTCATTAAATAGTATGCCGCATGATTGTTCACCGCATCCATTGCATATTGATTATACGCAGTGACGAACACGGTTTCAAAAGTCCTATCCGGTAATTGGTCTAAGAGGTCAAACGCATTGCCATAAGGCATTTCAACATCCAAAAAAACCAAGTCCAACACATTCTTCCTTATTAATTCAATAGCTTCCTGTATGGAGGCCGCCTCTCCCTGAACCGTTACGTTGGGACAATATTTTGACAAATAGTTTCGCAGTATTTCCCTACTATTTGCCTCGTCTTCTACAATAAGAGCGTTTAATTTCATCTGTCCTTTTTTAAGGTAAATAGTACCCTGGTTCCTTTTCCATCAGTACTCAAATCGGTAATATGCACATCTACCTTGTCTTTGTACATGTCATTTAAAATACCTATTCTTTTACTGATATTGCCCATAGCCTTCGATTTTTGTTTTTTCTGATTTTGGGTCTTTAATGCGGCGGATTGTTTTCTTCCTATACCATCGTCCTCAATGATTATTCGAATGGAATTCGCATCCAGATATTCAAGATTTACATTAAGCACCCCTTTTTCTTCCTTATAGCGCAAACCATGCCAAATTGCATTTTCAATATAGGGCTGTAAAAGCATGGGGGGAATTTGGTAGCTGTCGATATCGACAGATTCATCAACGTTAATCTGATAATCAAACTTATCCGGAAAACGGGAATGTTCAAGTTTCACATAGAGCCTTATCAATTCCAATTCCTTGGCTAAAGGAATAAAATCTTCCTCCGAATTTTCCAAAACAGCCCGCATTAAGGTTGAAAATTCACTCAAATACCTATTTGCACTGCGTTCATCGCTTTTAGCAATAAAATTGTTAACGGAGTTCAAGGCATTGAAAATGAAATGTGGATTCATTTGCGAACGCAATGATTTTAGGGCCAATAAATTATTGGCGAGTTTTTGTTGACGATTGCTTCTATAGAAAAAGAACGCCGCCAAGCCGGTAAGCAACATCCCGAAAAGCAGGGAATAAATAACCCAATTCTTTCTTTTATTACTTTCCTGTTCCAATTGTTGCCCCGTAACAGCCAAATCATATTTACTCTGTGACAACTCCCGTTCCTGCTCCAAACCAGCTATTCTACTTTGCTTTGAGGCAATTTCTCGGTTAAACCGGGCAGCCCGGGCTATTTCCTGTTCCTTACGTATATATAGAGTATCAACCACAGCAACGTAGTCTTGATAGGTTTCCAAAGCTTTATTGAATTCCCCCTTGTATTCATAAACCTCAGACAGCTTTCTAGTTGCATCTTTTTGTATGATCAGGTCATCATCGCTATCTGCCTCTACGATACTTCTTTGAAGATACGGTATAGCTTCATCGTAATTATCCTGTGCTATATACGCATTTGCAATTTTGTAATTGATTTGCTGTGTGGTTATAGAGTCAGGTGATACTGTTTTGTCTTTGGCCACCTTCGTTTCAGCAGGTAAACCTTCAAGTTCATTCAAACTCTCTTTACGCATTTGAATTTCCTCGTTGAACCTACTTTTTTTATTATAAAAATCGGCCACCTTTTCCTTTTCTTGAATAGAACGTTGAGGCGCCTGTCTTTTGGCTAATTGTAAGGAATTGGTGTAATACCCTTCGGCCTCTATACTTCGATTATCCTTGGCATACGCATCCGCTATTTTTGAATTAAGGTCAGTGACTTTTGGGGTAACCTGGTTTTTCTCAGCTATTTTCAATCCTTCCCCATAAAATGCCACGGCCTTATCTATAACTCCCAATCCTAAGTAGGCATCCCCTAAATATTCATATAATTCCACTTTTTGAAATGGCACCATATTCTTGACCTTTACCAAAGGTTCCAAGGTGGTTTTCGCATTTTCAAAATCGCCATTGAACACATAGGCCTTACCCAACAGAAAATTTGTTCTTGCGGAATTCTGGGCCTCCAGAGCATCTATATAACTGGTGATAGCGAGGTCGTATTGTTTGTGATAATGATATACCTCCCCTAAGGTGGTCAAAGAAGTGGCCAATTCACTTTTATTACCCCGATTCCCCAATTGGGTAATTGACTTGGTAATAAAATCAATGCTTTTTTCAATATTGGTTTTTTTGTAATAATTAGCGGAATCCAAAAAAAGTGCATGTGATGAAACCTCGTTTCGAACACTTTTGCTTCGCCCAAAAACAGCCTTGTCATTTTCCGAATAATCCTTCACCCTCACATCAACATCCTCACTAGATCGTATTATATGACGAACGGTTTCAAATTGTGGACTCTCGAATGTCAATTCATCGCCCATTGCGGCAGAAATCATAAACTCTCCCAACGCATTGGTCACTGTATATTCACCTGAATTCGTTGAAACCTCAACACCTGAAATTGGTGTGCTATTTTCCTGGCCTTTTACAGATCCCTTGATCTGTACTTTGGCTGCGCGATCCAAATCCTGCGAAAAACAGCTAAAAGCACCTAGTAGTACTACGATTGCTATGTGGTAAATCTTATTCATTATTCTTTTAACACCACGTAAACTTAGCTGATTTAAGTGGCATTTAAAAATGCCCAAAAGCCCAAAACAGTAGTTCTTTCATTGAAATATAAGCGTTTACGAAACCAAGATGGTGTTTCACTCATTCATAGGGTCACTTAACTCATTCCTCATTTTTTTATAAAAAGTCTAGAAATACTTTTACCCTATAAACATAAAAGAAATCAGCAATGAAAAATCTAAATCAAATCTTCGTAATGTGTCTGTTGACACTCACAGTCAATACAACCTATGGTTGTGAATTAACCCCAAAACGTACAACAAAGAATCCGATTATCGCAGCAGCCAAAATCAGTGAAACACCTGAAAAGACATCGAACAATACCGTGAAAATCGCCTTACTATTAGACACAAGCAATAGTATGGACGGATTGATAAACCAAGCTAAATCGCAGCTTTGGGATATCGTGAACAAATTCACGCATGCCAAATGCGGCAATGATTCCAGACCTAATTTACAAATAGCACTCTACCAATATGGTAACGATGATTTATCATCACGGGAAGGCTATATTCAACAGGTTCTCGATTTTAGCAATGACTTGGATGAAATCTCTGAAAAACTCTTTTCCCTGACCACCAACGGTGGCGAAGAATATTGCGGACAAGTGATTCATACCTCATTAAAACAACTTAATTGGGGCAAAAACCCGGATAACCTGAAAATGATTTTCATTGCCGGAAACGAACCTTTTACACAAGGTAAATTAAACTATAGGGATGCTGTAACCAATGCCAAAGAGAAAGATGTGATTGTCAATACCATTTTCTGTGGCGATTATCAACAGGGCATAAATACAGATTGGAAAAGAGGGGCCATAATGACCGGAGGGGAATATATGGCAATTGACCACAACAGACATGTCGTACATATTAATACGCCTTATGACGATGTGATTATAAAACTGAATTCAAAATTGAACAGCACTTATATTGGCTATGGGGCAAGAGGGGCATCAAAAATGGAAATGCAAGCTGTACAAGACGAAAATGCCATGGAAATGGAAGAAGCTGTTGCCGTAAAACGTGCCGTGAGCAAGAGTTCAAGATTATACCAAAATTCTTCATGGGACTTGGTGGATGCTTCGGATGATAAAGATTTTGATGTAGCCAAAATCAAAAAAGAACAATTACCGGAAGAATTAAAGCACAAGTCAACGGCCCAGCTTGAAAAATTCATAGCAGCAAAGAAAGTTGAGCGCAATCAAATTCAACGGGAAATACAAGACTTGAATAAAAAACGGGAAACTTTTATCACGAATAATAAAAAAGAAAACGCATCTGGTGAATTAGAGAATGCTATGCTCAAGGCCATAAAAAAACAGGCTGAAAAGAAAAATTATACATGGGAATAAACACCTTTTATAGTGTTGAACAAGTTTAGTTGGTGTTTAGTAAGGGGTCTATCTTCAAAAAGATGGGCCCTTTTTATTGTGCGGCTGGGCAATAGCAGTCATACCTTCGCTCGGTTTGACCAAAGTCATACCCTACTGTTATCTGGTGAAAACCACCATTATCAAAACGTATGTCACCCATTTGATAGGAATAATTGTAGGAAACCATGAAGTTATTAATATTCGCTCCTATAATCGGCGTAATCAATTGTAAACGTTGTTCACCAAAAGAACCATCTACCAAGTACTGGGCACCATCAAAACTTCTTCGGTATGAAACTCCGCCCCAGATTCTTCCAAAATCAACATCTTTATAAACTTTTCCGTTAATATCAATGGTTTTTTCCTCCGTAAATTCAGTTAACTGTAATAAGACTGAAGGCTCATATTGCCATTCGTTTTTGCCAAAAATGTAACCAGCAGATAGTAGGTATCTTCTAAGGTTATCAAATTCAATGGCTGTATATAAATCCCTACCACTTCCCAAAGCATTCAAAATCGAAAAATGGGCATAAAACTCCATTATGTTATAAGACATCCCAAAGTCCACATTAAAATAACTCACACTATTATTGGCGCCAGTTATTATGGGATCTGGAATCACTGAGCGAAATTCAGATTCATCCAAGTTACTCTGTAAAATACCACCGCTAAGTCCGAATGAAAGCTGATTTAAAAATCGTTCATCACCCCCTAATTTTAAATGATGGGCATACGTTAATTTTAACCCTGTCTGTGAATGATATCCATTGGCATCATTGAAAAATATGGCCCCTACCCCGCTAGGGCTATCGCCTAATCTAAAATGTGCATTGAGTGTTTGTAAGTTGGGTGCCTCGTCAACAGAAAACCATTGCTTTCTAATGGTTCCCCTTATTTTACCACCCACTCCAATCCCAGCCATTGAGGGATGTACCAAATAGTAATTATCCGATAAATAATCAAAATATACAGGGACGCCTTCCTGGGCCATTGACTTAAAGCCAAAAGCCATTAAAGCGAACATTAGCACGAACCTAAGTTTCATATAGATGTTGGGAATTTCTATTTAATATCGACTAAACATTAAATATAACGGCTTAAAGGCAACATTATTATATAACGATATACTAGGAATATCTTTGTATTTTTGGAAAAAATTAAATTGTATGAAAGCGTACTCAATTACGGTTAAGCAAACCAATAACCCAGCGGTTCTAAAATTTGAGACCAACCATTTCATTACCAAAAACAATAATTACGAGTTTAAAAATATAGATGAGGCCAAAAAATCTCCTTTGGCGCAGCAATTATTCTATCTACCATTCATCAAAACCGTGTATATATCAGGTAACTTCATTGGGCTTGAACGTTTTGATATTGTCGAATGGGACGATGTCAAAGATGAGGTTGCACAGCAACTTGTTGATTATTTGAATTCTGGAGAGCCTATTGTTATCGAAGAAACCGAAGGTAAAAAAGTTCCGGTTACGGTTTATGCAGAAGTAACTCCCAACCCTGCGGTGATGAAGTTCGTCTCTAATATCCGAATTGTTCCTACGGTTTTTGAGTTCAAAAATATTGATGAGGCCAAGGATTCTAAATTAGCAATGCAACTGTTTCAACTGCCTTTTGTAAAAGAAGTGTTTCTTGACGAGAACTATGTATCGATCAGTAAATTCGATGTTGCCGAATGGGATGATATTACCATGCCGTTACGAGAGATGGTAAGGGACTTTTTAGCTGATGGCAATGAAGTAGTTTCAGAAAACAGTATTGCCCATAAAACTGCTGAAACACCAAAAGCCCAATTAGATGACATTTCATTAGACGACACCTCAAAGCAAATCATCGATATTCTTGAAGAATATATTAAGCCAGCGGTCGCGAGTGATGGCGGCAATATACTTTTTCAGTCCTACGAAGCAGAAAGCAAAACAGTGAATGTTATTCTTCAAGGGGCCTGTAGTGGTTGTCCTTCATCTACTTATACCTTAAAGAACGGTATAGAAACCATGCTAAAGAATATGATGGGTGATAAAGTGAATGAAGTGGTTGCCTTAAACGGTTGATTTTTACCTTTAACACTAGCCTTTCATCTTTTTATTTGCTAACTTTAAGGAAATAATAAAATACACTAATTATGTCAGTTTTAAAAGTAATAGAAGTAATGGCCAATTCCGATAAAAGTTGGGAAGATGCCGCAAAAAAAGCAGTTTCGCACGCCTCAAAAAGCGTTAAAAACATTCGTTCTGTTTATATTCAAGACCAAAGTGCAAGCGTAAAAAATGGAGAGATTTCAGATTTTCGCGTTAACGTAAAAATCACTTTTGAAGTAAATTAATCACGCTCAATCGAAACTTAAGAAGCGTCCTTTTTGGGCGCTTTTTTTCTGCCATTAATCTACATTGATTGTTGAAATTCAACGCTAAGAATAATCTCTATTTTTTTCCTTGAAGTATAAAATCCTTTAAATAATAGGGTTCAAAATAGGCAACATCCTCAAAGTCCTTCCCATTGAATTTTGCAAAGGAAAGGCAACCCATTTCCCTTGCAGAAGGCACATTTGCAATATCGAATGAAACGTTATCATGGACAAGCTGCTCCACGCATTTTTCTGCCCCACTTCCCACTATCAACACCTTGCCTTTTGAAATATATTCTTGAAAGGAATTCTGATCTATAATCTCAGCACGGGTCTCCCTAATCTGGGAAAGGGAATTATCGAATATAGCGGAATACACTTCCATTCTTCGGGCATCCAATACAGGAATAATATAATCCATTTTTGAATCTTTAAGCTGTTCGGCCATATTTGACAAGGTGGGTATTGATATCAATGGAATATCAAGTGCAAAGCACAAACCTTTGGCAGCAGACACCCCTATTCGCAATCCTGTATAGGATCCGGGACCTTTACTCACCGCAACAGCATCAAGATCAACCATTGAAATGGAAGCCTCACGCAATACGTCTTGAATAAAGACATGCAACTGCTCAGAATGTGAATAACTTGGTGTATTGTGTTCTTTTATGGCAATCACTTCCCCGTTCTTCGCAATGGAAACAGAGCAATTGGTCGTAGCAGTCTCTAAATTCAGGATCAGTGCCATAGCCGGCAAAGATAAAGCTAATAGGCTAATAAAGAAAAAGACCCCTCACTTTCTAAAATGAAGGGTCTTTGATTATGCTAAAAACTATTCTTTAATTCAGTGAAATTGGTATCCCAAAATAGAATTCCAATATTTTAAGTCTAAAGATGTAGTTGTATTTTGTTCGTATTACATCGGCCTCGGCGTTGTCAACTCTGGACTGTGCCTGACTAAAGTCAAAGGCGTTCATTAGACCAACATCAAACCTTTCCTTGGAATATAGATAGGCCAATCGTCTAGCCTCAAGTGTCTTCTCCGCTGCTTCATAGGCCTTGAAAAAAGTGGTAACATCAACATAAGCCTGCTGAATGTTAGATTCCAAGTCGAGCTTATCCTGTTCGAACTGGAGTTTGGCCTTTTCTAGACTGATTTTAGAGCGTTTTATACTATTCTTTGTGCTAAAACCGTTGAATATGGGTACGTTTATTTGCATACCGTACGAGACACCGTCAAAAATCCATAATTGATCTTTGAAACTTGGGGTGAATGGCACCCCATTACTATCAGGAATAAAAGTGACATCAGAATATCGGGTCCCATAATTCAAAAACCCTACTAGGGTAGGGTAAACAGCCCCTTTCGCAATATCCAAATCCTTTTTAGCCAAATCTACATTGGTCTCGGAAAACTTGATATCGTTTCTAAAACCAAGCGCTTTATCAAAAATCACTTTAGCCGAATTACTCAAAATATCCGATGGTGGAATATCAAAAGATTCATCAGCTATATCAAAATTATCATAATCGGTTATCTGCAATAATTGGGCTAGGCTAATTCTTGAAATCAACACCAAACCTTCCCCATTAACAATTTGCTGTTCTTGGTTTGCAGCAGTCGCTTCAATTTCAAGCAAATCCCCTCTGGCTACAACACCTGATTCAACCAATTCCTTGGTGCGTTTCAAATCTTGTTCAGTTACAGCATATTGCGCCCTAAATACCTTTAAGGACTCTTTGTTCGAAAGTACCTGTAGATAAGAAATAGCCACATTCAAACGAATATCGTCCTTTAAGTCATCCAAGCGGTATTGACTGGCGATGGCATTGAGCTTAGCCCTGTTCATTTGATGAACGTTCCTAAGGCCATCAAACAAGGTCACATTAGAATTAATTCCGCCATTTACATTATATGCTGTACTATTCGTAGGGGCGTTTGTTGTTGGATTAATCGAAAAACCAGTATTACTTGATGCAGTTGTCGAGGCATTCAGGTTCGGGAGAAAATTACCCAAAGCATCCGATTTATCAATTTTGGCATTTTCCAAATCCAATTCAAATTGTTCTATGGAAAGGTTATTTTCCACAGCATAAACAACACACTCCTCAAGAGTCCATTTTTTTTGCTGTGCTGTTGCCCACCCAATTGCAAATACCAGAAGTACTGCTGTTAGTTTAAATTTCATTGCTATAATTTTATGATTGATTGATGTTTATTATTCTTCAGTTTCTTCTGAATCCTCGTCATCTTCTTCTTCTTCATCATCCTCACCTTTTTTGATTGGCTCGGTCTTGTTCCATTGTTTTACTTGATCCTCTTCAGTAATACCTGATACAATCTCTACATTAACCCCATCGGAAATACCAATTTCAATATCCTTACGTTCAAATTTTTGATCCTCTGCACTACCGACTAGCACCTCAACATAAGGTTTATCAGTCTTCTTATCAAACTGCAACAAAGCTTCAGAAATCACCAATACACTATCTTTTTTCTCTAGTACCATCGATGCATTTGCGCTATAACCGGCTCGTATAAATATACTGTCATTCACTTCAACATCTCCTTCAATTTTAAACTGTACAGCCCCAGTTTCCTCAACACCTTTCGGGGCTATAAATCTTAACTTTGCATCCAATTCTTTACCTTCAACAGCCCCAAGACTAATCTTTAATGCTGTCCCGACCTTTAATTTGCCTACTTCACCCTCATCAACTTTTCCTTCGAAAATCATTTTGGTCAGATCAGCAATCGTAGCAATCGTGGTACCGTCATTAAAGTTGTTACTCTGGATCACCTGGTCGCCTTCCTCAACAGGAATTTCCAATATAGTCCCATTGACCGTCGCCCTAATATTTGTGTTGGCAGAAGCAGAGCCTCCAGCAGAACCTCTTCGAATAATCTGATAGTCAGACTGTGAATTACTCAATTCTTGTTGGGCTTGGTCATATTGCAATTGTAGGCTATTGAAATCTTGACTGGATATGACCCCCTTGTCAAACAGTGCTTTATTTCTGTTGTATTCAATTTTGACATTGTTCAAAGCAAGCTCTGCGTTCCGAACTCTTCCACGGGCTTGGTTCAAGGATTGTTCATTGGGAACTACTTTGATAACTGCTATTAAATCACCAGCCTTGACCTCAACACCTTCTTCCAAATATATTTTCTCGATAATACCAGAAATCTGAGGCTTTATCTCAATTTCATCCTCTGGCACAACCTTTCCTGTAGCCACTGTTTTCTTTTCAATATTGGATATGAAAGGCTTCGAAGTTTCATAGGTAATGGCTGATTTACTATTGGATTTAATAAAAAAAGCGGCTGCCCACAGTGCTCCGAGGACTATAATTCCAATTAGTGCATATTTTAAATATTTGTTCATTTTAATAAGTGTTTATTTATATTCTGGTTTGTTGTTTGTTAATTATTCCTCACGTAATGCATCAATCGGTTTAATACTTACCGCCCGCTGTGCTGGAATAAGTCCGATCAAGGTCCCTAATACCACCATAATGACCAAGGCTCCTAAAACATAAGGTATTGGTACAGTAGGGTTGGTATACGGGAAATCACCATCTTTTGTTATGTTGTTAATGATACTCAGCGTTGCAGCGCCTAATATTATTCCTAAAATACCTGCAATCATTGTTAAAAAAACAGATTCTAAAATAATTTGTGATCTCACCTCGTTTGGCGTGGCACCAAGAGCCCGTCGCACACCCAATTCTTTGGTTCTTTCTTTAACAGAAATCAAAAGAATATTCCCAATCCCGATAACACCCGCCAAAATTGTTGCTATTCCTACAACTAAAGACAAGAATGTCATCCCTTTTGAAAAACCCATAATTCTATTGAATATCTCGCCTAGATTAAAGGAACCGAATGCTCTTTCATCTTTGGGGTCCACTCTATGGATACCTTTGAGTACTGCCTTTACATCTTCTTCCGTCTGAACAACATCGGCATCATCATAGGCAGCTATGGTTAACCAACTTACGTTGTCACCCGAATTATAAAGTTTTCTATATGTTGTAAAAGGAATATAAATATCACTATCACTTTCAAAACCGCCTCCAGGCGTAAATTTATGGACGCCTACGACTTGAAAATAAATATTGTCAATTCTAATATATCCTCCAATTGGGTCCTCATCTTCCTCAAACAACTCCTTTTGTGTTCGTTCACCAATTACACATACCTTTCTGGTTTGCTCAATGTCCTCATCGTTTATGAACCTACCACCATCATATATTTTTTTTGTAGCAATTTGGGTAAATACAGGATAATCGCCATAGACAGCATAATTACCCGATTTCTGACCTCTAACAATAAGTCCAGGTGAGTCTCCAAAAATACCTCTTACATTTCTTGGTGCTATATTCTCTATTTCAGGAATTCTGTTTTGCAATATGGTGACATCGCCCAATTTCAATTGCAATTGTCTTCCGGTTTTGTAACCATCATAAGGCATACTCGTACTTTGTGCCCATACGAACATGCTATTCATGGCGATTGTTTCGAATTGTTTCTCAAAACCGTTGTCCAATCCTTTAGCAGCTCCTGAAAGCGCTATATAAATAAAAATTCCCCAAAGAACCCCAATAACCGTGATTATGGTCCTGGTCTTATTTTTTCCAATAGAACCAAAAATCTCCTGCCAAGTATTTTTATCAAATATAAAATTCATGCTATTCGTCCCTTAGTGCTACAATTGGTTTTATTCGTGCTGCTCTTCTCGCAGGAATGTATCCAGCAAGAGCACCAAAAATTATCAGTATTACGGTTGCGAAGATTGCGGTGCCAATATTAATACTTGGATTGGTAATGAAAAAATCCTTCAATTTCTCACCGAGTGAACTTAAGATTGCTATCCCTATCATCATTCCAATAAATCCGGAAATAGTCGTTATAAAAACTGATTCCAACAAAATAGTTCCTATAACAGATCTAGGTGTTGCGCCCAGTGCTTTGCGTATACCCAACTCTTTTGTACGTTCCTTTACGACAAAAACCATGATATTACTTATGCCAATAATTCCGGCGATAATGGTTCCAAAGGCGACAAAAGCCACAATTAGTTGCAACACTCTAGCAAATTGTTGATTTTGCTTAAGTTGATCAGCCACATTGCGAATAAATATGCCGTTTTGATCATTTGGACTGATATACTTTTTTTCTCTTAAAAACTTGTCCAAACTTTTCTCAAAAGCCATTGCACCAACATAACCTATTTCAGGTTTGAATGCCACAATAATCTGATCCAATTTATCCGTGTTTTTTTCAATTAATTGTCTCGTAGTATACGGCATGTAAATATATCGCTCCTCTCGATCGCCACCCTCATCTTGAAAAACCCCAATAACTTTAAATGCACTCCCTGCAACATCAATATATTCCCCAATAGAGTTTGAGGTTCCAAATAAATCTTTCTCAACGAGTCGTCCTATTACAACATATTTTGTTTTATGTTTAATATCTTCATTGTTCAAATACCTGCCTTTCATCATTATGGTTTTCTCGGCATTTTGATGGGCAGGACCTACTGCTCTGGTCGTGTAATTATTTGATTCTTCTTTATATTTTACTAATCCCCCCCTAGATATTCTAGGTGTGGAATATTCCAAAAAGAGTGCGAAATTTTTGTTTATATCGGCTAAATCATCATTCTCAAACTCAATTTGCCTATTGGACTTATATCCCTTATATGGCATTGAGGTTCGTCCAGGAAAAAGATAAAATACGTTGGTCGCGTCATCCCCAAAAAAATCATCGAATGTGTTTATGAGTCCGTTTCCAAAACCAAAAAGGACAACAAAGATTAAAATACCCAATGCAACTGTAAACCCGGACAAAAATGTCCTGAGTTTGTTCTTTTGAATGGTTTCGAATATTTCTTTCCAGTTGTCTCTACTAAACATATTGGGATGCTCTTACCTGTTTTACTTTCTCATCTTTCACAATTATACCATCTTTTAAATGGACAATGCGTTTACACATATGTGCGATATCATCTTCATGGGTAACGACAAGAATGGTATTTCCCTGATCATTTATTTTCTGGATAAGATCCATCACTTCATAGGAAGTAGTGCTATCCAAAGCGCCTGTTAATTCATCTGCCAATAATACTTTTGGTTCTGCCACCATAGCCCTAGCAATAGCGACCCGTTGTTTTTGCCCCCCAGAAAGTTCATTGGGAAGGTGATGCGACCATTCTTTAAGACCAACTTGGTCTAAATATTTTAATGCTTTCTCCTGTCTTTCTTTACGACCAACACGTTGATAATACAACGGTAAGGCTACATTTTCAAGGGCACTCTTATAATTAATCAAATTAAAGGATTGAAAAATGAATCCTAAGAACTTATTGCGATAGTTAGCCGCTTTGGTCTCATTCAGGTTTTTAATAGGCACACCGTCCAAGGTATAATCCCCCGAATCGGCCTCATCCAACATCCCAAGAATATTTAACAAGGTGGATTTTCCCGAACCTGAAGAACCCATAATGGCCACTAACTCTCCTTCTTCGACTGTGAAATTGATACCCTTTAGTACATGAAGGGAATTGCTTCCCATTTTATAGGATTTATGAAGATCTTTAATTTCAATCATGTTGGTTGTGTTAGTTATGGATGAATCCTGAAAGAATTCGACAATAAGACAGCTAAGTTGTTAAATTGTTACAAGTTTAGCTCCAAATTTTATGTTAAAACTTAATTGGTGAACTCGTCTGGTTTTACTTCATTCCAAACTTTGATTTTATCTTGTTCGGTAATACCTGATTTTATTTCCACAAAAATACCGTCACTTATGCCTAATTCAATATCCTTGCGTTCAAATTGCTGGTCCCCTTTTTCAATTTCTACATAAGGTAATTTTGTCTTGTCATCAAATTGGATCAATGCTTCTTTGACCGCCAAAACACTATCAGCCCTACCCAAAATAATCGAAGCATTTGCACTTAGACCTGCACGGATAAATACCGTATCCTGTTTATTCAAGGTTCCTTTTATTTCAAATTGAATAGCCCCATTCTCTTCCTTGCCTTTTGGGGCAATATAATCAAGCACGGCATCAAATATCTTGTTTTCAATGGCTCCCACAGTAATCTCTAAGGGAAGGTTTTCTGATATTTTACCAACTTCGGACTCATCGACCTTACCTTCAAAAATCATTTTTTCAATATCAGCAATGGCTGCAATAGTAGTGCCTTCATTAAAAGTGTTACTTTCAATCACCTGATTACCCACTTCTACCGGAACGTCTAAAACCATACCACTGACTGTTGCCCGAATCATAGTATTTGCGGCATTTCCAAAACCCCTTGTAGTACCTGTTTTTACAATATCGTATCTTTTATTTGCAGCGCCATACGCCTGCTGTGCTTGATCAAAACTTACTTGGGCTCTTTCTAAATCTACTTTTGACACCACCCCTTTTTCGAAAAGACCACTTTGGCGATCAATATTTCGTTTTTGGTCCTCAAGTGCTATACGTGCCTCATCTATGTTATTTTTGGCATCGTTCAAGGCATTCAAATTGGGTACTACTTTTATTTTAGCCAATAAGTCACCTGACTTCACATAATCGCCCCCTTCTACAAAGATCTCTTCTATTACTCCTGAAATATTTGGTTTAATAAGCACCTCCTCTAATGGAAGAATGCTACCCGTAGCAACAGTCTTTTTGATTATGGTCTGTTTTGAAGCTTGTTCTGTTTCGTATACTATTGGATCTTGGGCATTTTTTTGATAGAGGTAATACATTGCCCCACCAAACGTAACTACAAGTATCAATAAAATAATTAAGGTTACCTTTTTTTTCATTTTAATATTATTTATGATTGATTGATGTTCTATTTTTCATTTCTATTCTGTTCTTAATGCATCAATGGGTTTTACTTTTATCGCACTTTGAGCTGGAATGAACCCAGCAAGCAACCCTGAAACAATCAATATGACAAATGCTGCCAAAACCACCCCTAAACTAACACTGGGATTTAAGAACATATCAACAGGACCATTGGTATCCAACAAGGCATTAACGCCATAGATAAAAAATGCCCCGAAAGTAATACCCACCATACCAGAAACAATGGTCAAGAAAATAGATTCCATTATTATCTGCAATTTTATTGAATTCGGGTTTTCGCCCAAGGCACGACGAATACCTATTTCCTTGGTGCGCTCCTTTACGACAATGAGCATAATGTTACTTACGCCAATAACCCCTGACAACAGCACCAATATCCCCACGAAATAAGCAATAAAGCTCATAGCCCCAAAAAGACTTTCCACCCTATTGTATTGCTCATATAAATCAAAATAGCCGACAGCACGTTTGTCATCGGGATGGATCTTCCTATTCTCTTTTACAATCGAGACTATGCTTTCTTTCAATGAGGTAATTGAATGACCGTCATGTGCTGTGATAGCCATCCAACCTACATTATCAGCCCTGTTGAATGCTTGCGAAAAAGTAGTAAAAGGAACGAATATTTGTTTTTGGCCCTCTTCGCCATCACCATCATTGCTCTTTTTCTTATACGTGCCAATTACCATAAAGTTGACGCCCTGTATTTTTATGTACGTACCAATCACCTCTTCCCCCTTATCATATAAACTGGTCTTTACCCCTTCACCGATTATGGCAATCTTTCTCTTTTCATTAATATCTGAATGATTAATAAAACGGCCAGAAGTTATGGTCATCGGGTCCTGATTTATTATTTCTGGATAATCCCCATAAACATTAAAGGCTCCCGTATGAATACCTCTCGTTACATTATTCGCTCCCTGAAAACCCCCTAATTGATTTCTTGGTGACACAAAACGAAGGTGAGGCACATTATCTTTAATTGCTTGGACATCCTCTAATTTAAAATTATAACGACGGCCTTTTGGCAATCCCATATATTCCTTTGTAGTATTCCTAGACCACATGAACATTGTATTGGTGGCTATATCGCCAAAATCGGCCATAACCCCATTTTGAAATCCCTTACCTGCTGCCAAAAGAATAATAAGAATCAAAATACCCCAGAAAACACCAAACGCAGTCAAGATGGTCCTAAACCAATTACCGGTCAGCACCTCTAATATTTCGTTCCATCTATCTCTATTGAACATTTGAATTCTTTGATATTATTCGTCTTTTAAAGCGTCTATTACATGAATATTCGCCGCTCGCCATGCGGGGAAAAATCCCGCTGCGGCACCAGCAAAAATCAATACAAAGACCGTTGATAGGGCTACATTGAAATTAACCGAAGGATTCAGGATATAATCAACCTTAATATAGGGGCCAAAAATCTCCAACAAGCCCATGCTGAAAATCAATCCGGCAAAACCTGAAATTGCCGTCACAAAAATAGACTCGTGCAAAATCATCCCAACAATTGACCAAGGTTTGGCACCCAATGCCTTTCGTATACCTATTTCACGTGTTCGTTCCTTGACCACGATCAGCATAATATTACTAACTCCCACAACACCTGCAATTATGGTACATATGCCAACAAACCAGAAAAATAATTTAATGCCATTCGTCAATGTAATAAAGCGCTTTACCTCCTCAAGGGTATTGAATACATTAACAGCACTTGGATCATCGGGAGCAACGGTATGTGCATCTTGCAGATAGCGTTTCATATCGTTTGAAAACTTAGTGGATTCAGCAACTGCCTGATCAAAATCGGCAACGGGTTTTAAGGTATAATAGAGATTGTTAATACGATCCGATCCGTTAAAAACCCTTTGGGCGGTAGACAAAGGAATAAATATGCGTTCTTCTTCGCGTTCACCTCCCATATCACCATAGACACCAATCACCTTGAATTTAATTCCTGAAATATCCAAATACTCGCTGAGTGGATCTTGCCCATTTTTAAATATTTCTTTTTTGATTGTGTTACTGATTACAGCAACCTTGGATACGTTTTTATAATCCTCATAATTAATATATCTACCCTGTGAAATGTATTGATTTTCTACAAATTGAAAACCTGCATTAATTCCTTGAACGCTATACCCAACAGATTCTTTTTTGTAATTGACCAATGCATCCCTAACACGATAATTGGCCGATTTATCCTTAATCTCTTCTGAAAATCTAGATTCTATATAATCAAAATTTTCATTTCTCATTTGTATGGGTCGACCAGGATTAAGGCCTTTGTGCTCTTTGGTAGTAACTTGGGTCCACACCACAACCCTATTGGAAGCATCTTCTTCAAACTCATGGGCGATACCGTTTTGCATTCCCTGACCAAATCCCAATAAAATAACAAGTATAAAAATTCCCGAAGCTACTGAAAGACCAGTAAGGAAAGTCCGCAATTTATTTTTGCGGATAGTGTCAAAAATCTCCTGCCATCTTTCGATGTCGAACATTGGGTTGGTTTTGATTGATGAATACAATAAACATTATTGTATTATAATAAGACTCCCAAGAGAAACTATTGTTACAGTAAAACCTCTAAATAAATGTTAAAAGTAGGTAGGGATTTTATGCCTTCATTTTTTTATAAATGAAATAAAACAGCCCTGCCACCAATATATAAGGTATGGCCATTAAATAAACGATTCCATTATTTATTCCTTCGGCAGAAGAAGTATTGCCTTCGCTTTCCAAGACAGCCCTACACATCGCACATTGTGCCTCAGACAACTGGGGAATAAACAACAATGCTACAAACAGTACTAAGACGTAGTTAAATTTCATTTATTTTATATAATATGGTGATATCATCAAATAAACAACGACTCCAGATACAGCAACATATAACCAAACAGGAAATGTGTATTTGGCCAATGCCCTATGTTCATCGAATTTTTTTAAATAGGCACGGGCATAGGTTCTAAGCACTAACGGGATAACACCTATTGATAAAATGATATGTGTTATCAGAATAAAATAGTAGACATATTTAATAACTCCTTCACCACCATAAGTAGTTGAATCAGAAGTCATATGATAAGCCACATACATTATCAAAAATAATAGGGAAAGGCCTATACAGAAAGTCATTAGTTTTTGATGGAGTTCCCGCTTACCATTTTTTATCGCCCAAACAGCTATAATCAAGACAATTGCTGTGAGTCCGTTTACAGAGGCATAAATGGGTGGTAAAAAAGACAGTGGCTCAACATTCGGGATTTTAACTCCGAACAAGGCCGCAACGCCTATTGGGACCAAAATGGAGATCACTGCGATTATCCTATTGAACTTTTTTTCCTTCAACGCTACAGAGTCCATGTTTTATTACTCTTTTAAAAGTTTGTAAATATCTTCCTTTAAAATAGAAATCTGTTCTTTTTCTCCTTCACTGTTCTCGCCATCCTCTTCGGTAATGGTACCGCGGTAATATATTATCGGATTGCCAAATTCGTCGACCCTTGAACGTAAATACCCGTTTTTATCTATCAAAGCAAAAAGGCCGGCATGTTCAAAACCGCCGGGGGCATCGGGCATTTCTGCAACAAAAATATTAAAACCGGTATTCGCCAAGGCATAAATGGCTTCCTGGCTCCCTGTCATAAAGTGCCAATCCAAGTTCGTAACCCCATGCTTTTCAGCATATTCCTTAAGTACCCTTGGCGTATCATATTCGGGGGTAATGGTAAAGGATGCCACACCAAAGTCATTCGAAGTCTTGAATTCTTCTTGTAAATCGACAAGGTTTTTGGTCATTATTGGGCAAATTGAAGGGCAGGAAGTAAAGAAGAACTCCACTATATAAACCTTACCTAGATAATCTTTATCAGTAATTACCAAACTATCTTGGTCTATAAATTCAAAAGAAGGTACTCGACGTTTCTGTCCGTTCAAGAAAATATGAGCCAACTCCGCACTGTTATTTTTAAGGTTCATGCGGTCGTTTTCAACGACAGTACCCAATTTCATACGGTCAACAATCTTAGGGACAAAGATTATTCCAAAAATCAAGATTACCAATGAAACCCAAACGTATGTGTATTTCTTCATTTATTTTTCCTATTAGCATTATTCTTTTTCAAAGCCAGCCGGTACTCCGCCAAAATGATTTTCACATCGTCTTCCATCTTATTGTTCAAATCGGCAACTGATGTGGCATTAAAGCCATACTTGGTTCCTTCTACTTCATCATTGTCCCTGCCCCGCAAGTTTCTATCCTTATCAATTATAAATACATAAGGAGTTGCCAAATCATCATCGAGCGTTAAATCGGTTTTCAATCCATCGAAAAAAATCTTGATCTGCTCATCATTCCCATAAACAAAATTCCATTTGGTGATATCGGTCAAATTACCCAACTCTGCCTTAAGTTCAGCTACTTTATTTTCGGCACCAAGGGGCACCACCATCACAAATTGAAAATCATTGAATTCATAAAACCGTTTATAGATTTTCTGGTTCAAATTGAATGCAACGCCTTTTTTGTTTTCCAATTCATTGCCTAAAAATCCCAGGATGGTTATTTTGTCCTTAAGCTCAACAACTTCATCCATTGAAGAAATATCAGCGATTTTCTCAGTAAGGATTGGGAGCTTTCCAAAGTTATTAACCCCAGAGGCAAAGAACAAATAAACCACTATGGGCAGTATAAAAAGTACGGCTAAAACAAGTTTGTTTTTCATAAGCGTGTAATCCTTGCTAAAAATGGGTTTCACCTTAAGGTGAAAACAGTTTAAAAACCATTTATACCAGTTCAATTTTACATGAGGCTACTAACCAACAAAAATAAAAAAAGACGGCCCAAAGACCGTCTTTTATTCTGTTAATTATATGTTTATTAAAAGTTCCAGGTTACGAACCCATCCTTAAAGACATTGTAGATGTAATTACCTTCCACCAATAAAATAAATGCCAAATAAGCCACTAGGAATACCGGAGTCCAAACTATTGCCCTACGTAAAGAGCTTTTTTCATCCCTAAGGTGCATAAAGTCCCATGCAATGTAATAGGCCTTAACCAATGTTAGTATGATGAATATCCAATTCAATACTTTCATTCCCAAAAAAGATGTACCTGTCAGCGCATCCGGTTTTGTAATACCCAATGCAACTTCAACTGCAGTTACAATCGTTAAAAAAACTAGTACTCCCCATATTTTTTGGATGTTGGACTTGAATTTTAGAAGTCCCCTGAAAATTTCCAACTTGTGTTCGTGTGCCATGCTAAATGTTATTAAAATCCTTATTAATCAACTCTTTTAAGAATCCGAAACAAGTTCAGATTAAACCAAATAAAAGAAGGTGAATACAAATACCCAAACTAAATCCACAAAGTGCCAATAGAGCCCCACTTTCTCCACCATTTCGTAGTGGCCTCTTTTCTCGTAAGTTCCGAGTATCACATTAAAGAAAACAATGAGATTGATCATTACCCCTGAGAAAACGTGGAATCCGTGAAATCCTGTAATAAAAAAGAAGAAATCGGCGAACAGTCTACTACCGTATTCATTTTGAATAAGATTAGCCCCTTCAACAACTTGAACTGCATCATTCAGTTTGGTTAATGATGCTTCCCTTGTTAAAATAGCTTTCTCTCCTTTTCCTTCGATATTGGCAACATCTTTTTCAAGACTTGCAGCTTTGGCAAGGTCTTTAGGGTTATCTGAAGTTTTCAGTAATTCAATATTTGGAAGTATTTGTTCTGTGCGTATGACAATATTCCCATTCGCTTTAAACCCTTCAATTACTTCATTTAAAGAATAACTTGTCTGATAACCTTCATCATAGTACCATACTCCATTTTTTCTTTCGTGCATCACCCTATCGCCAGGAATTGTCTTGGCAAAATCGGCCAATGAAGCCCTTTCCCCGGTATCAGCTTTCACAAATTGTAAAATTCTACCACCTCTGGTTTCAACAGCGCCATAATCACCGCTAATGAAAGTGGCCCATTCCCATGCCTGTGACCCAACGAATATGGCACCCCCGATAATAGTCAAGAACAAATACCAAATAACACTGTTCTGCTTCATTTTATGTCCTGCATCAACAGCAAGCACCATTGTTACGGATGACATAATAAGAATGAAGGTCATGAACGCTACATAGTACATTGGATAATTGCCGTGAAAGAAAGGCACGTGGGTAAAAACCTCATCTGCAATTGGCCAAGTCTCAATAAACTTGAATCTTGAAAAACCGTATGCGGCCAAAAATCCTGAAAATGTCAAAGCATCTGACACCAAGAAAAACCACATCATTAATTTGCCGTAGCTCGCGCCAAGGGGACGGTTGCCACCACCCCATACGTTTTCTTCCGCGCCCGTTGTTACCGTAGAATCCATAAATTAATTATCGAATGAATAGAATTTTCACAAATTTACATTTTTTTAGAGGATACAAAAGTCAAATGCTAAGAAATCAAAAAAATATTGAAATTTTAACCGACCAATACCATGAACAGGATCAGATACACCCACAAAAGGTCTAAAAAATGCCAGAAAGTAGCACCAAGGGACAATCCCAAATATTCTGTTGCCGAGTATCTTCCTTTCAACTGATTATATAGTACTACCAATAAAGATATAATGCCAACAACAACGTGCACGATATGTACTGCTGCAATAAGAAAAATGTAAGACATTTTTATGCTACTCGTTGGCCCAGTAAAATAATACCCTTGGGCAACCAATTGTGAAAATCCATTGAATTGCAAACCAATAAAAGTAACACCTAATCCCAAAGTGATCAACAGCCAATTTGTAGCTGCCTTTTTCGCATCTTTCTGTATGGCCTTTTTTGCCAATATATAGGTAAAACTACTAAGTATGATTATTGCGGTACTTATATAAAAAGATGATGGCAACTCAATATTGCTTAACCAATCTTCCCTTTTACTACTTACGATGTAGGCACTGGTCCAACCGGCAAAGGCCATAAGCAGACTCACAATGCCGAACCAAAGCATCATTTTTTTCGATCTGTCTTTCTTTTCTTTCTGAGTTCCTTGAGTTAAGTCCATTTGTTTTTATATGAATTTATCCAGCACATAAATTATTTGAATAAGCGTTATATAGCTCACACTGGCCAACATTAATTTTTTTGCGGAAACATTATCTCTTTTTTCATATAGTTTGAAAGCAAAAAACAACATTACAGCGCCTATTAGGAATACAATCACAGCTGCAGGAATTGATAACTGCAATCGCCCGGTTATACCAAAGGCCGGAACTACGGAAATGACCATCATCCAAATAGTATACATAATTATTTGGAGTGCTGTTCCTTTATCTTTTTTACCTGTGGGAAGCATTTTGAATCCTCCTTTTTTATAATCCTCATCCAACATCCAGGCTAAAGCCCAAAAGTGTGGAAATTGCCAAAAAAACTGTATCATGAACAAAGTCCCTGGTTCGATTCCAAATTCATTGGTTGCAGCGACCCATCCCAACATAAAAGGAATGGCCCCCGGTAACGCCCCAACAAAAACCGAAAGTGGTGTAATGGTTTTCAAAGGCGTATAAACACTGGTGTAAAGAAAAATGGAAATAGCGCCGAACATGGCTGTTTTAGGGTTTAAAAAGTACAAAGAAACCATCCCCAGAATAGTCAATATTATAGCGATTGTCATAGCTGAATTTACAGACATTCTTCCCGAAGGTATCGGCCTGTTCTTCGTGCGATTCATCAACGCATCCAAATCTTTTTCTATAATTTGATTAAAGGTATTCGAAGCACCGACCAAGCAATAACCACCAAATGCAAGAAGCAAAAGTGAGATAAAACTAATTTCAAATGCGCCTAGCAAATAACCTGCTAATGAAGAAAAAACCACACTGACCGCGAGCCTAGCTTTTGTAATCTCCTTAAAATCAGCAAATATGATGGACCATGATGTATACTTTGCTGGTTCGACTGCGGTCTTCATTATCATTTTTTATAAAAACGCAAATATAGGTGCAGAATGCTATTTGTGCAACGAATTAACAAGGTTTATCATATCTTTGAAATAACACCAAAATAACTTCTTAAACACTTAATTATGAAGATGATAAAGTTTTTTATGACATTAGTAATGAACCTTTGCTTTTTGGTAATGGTCTTGGCCCAAGAAAAAGAAGTAGTTATAAAGATCGATACACTATCAAAAGATGTATTTATGTTGACCGGTCAGGGGGGTAATATTGGATTCTATACTGGAGCGCATAATGTCTTTATGATTGATGATCAGTTTGAACGCTTAAGCGATAAAATAAAAATGGCCATTAGTAAACTCACTGACCAACCGGTTTCATTTCTTTTTAACACGCATATGCATGGTGACCATACTGGCGGTAATGCAAAATTCAATTCAAAAGCAACTACTGTCGTAGCCCATGATAATGTAAGGAAAAGTTTAGTGGATAGATTAGCCCAGGACGAAAAGTTAGATGAAAAAATACTACCAGAAGTATCTTTCTCAGATGATATCACCTTTTATGATGGCGATGAGACCATAATGGCCTTTCATGTACATAATGCCCATACAGATGGAGATGCCATAGTTTATTTTTTAACTAACAATGTAATGCATATGGGAGATACTTATTTCTCGGGCAGATACCCTTATATTGATTTAAAAAGTGGCGGTAGTGTCAACGGATATATTGAAGCTCAAAAGAAAGCGCTATTGCTCATTAATGATGAAACCAAAATAATACCTGGCCATGGTGAGCCTTCGAACAAGGCCGAACTTGAGGCTTATATAAAAATACTTGAAGATATTAAAAGCAAGGTACTTCGTGAGATTAATGCGGGCAAATCCTTGGAAGAAGTAAAAAACAATACCGCTTTATTGTCAGCCTATGATAGCACTTATGGCAACGGTTTTATTAATCCAGTAAGGGTCAGAGAGATTTTCTATACAAGCTTAAAGTAAGTTTTAAACTAAAAAATCCCGAGCCTAGGCTCGGGATTTAAATATAATACGGAATAATCTTTACTGTAATTTAAAGGTAATAGGAATACTGAAAGGAACCCTAACAGCTCTACCCCTTTGCTTACCTGGAGTCATTCTAGGAAGCTTAGCAATAATCCTTGCGGCTTCTTTTTCCAAGTTCTTATCTGGTCCACGCATTCTTACGCCACCAATAGTTCCGTCTTTTTGAATAACGAACATTACATTTACCCGACCTTGAACACCCATTTCTTGGGCGATTTCAGGATAACGGAAGTTTTTGGCAATATGCTTTTGCATACTTGATTGGAAACAATCACGCATTGCTTTTGCACCTTTTCCTTTTTCGCCTTCACAACCGGGAAAAATCGGTACATCTTCAATTACAGCAAAAGGAACATCTATATCTTCCATTACTTCTTCAACCTCAACATCATCTACTTCTATAACTTCTTCCTCTTGACTAGTTTCAGTAGACTCGATTACAGTTTCTTCAACTTCCTCTTCATCTTCAACTACTTCAATAATCTCTGGTGCTGCTGGTGGTGGTGGTGGTGGTGGAGTTTTAATCTGCTCCGTCATAGGAACTTCTTCGTCCAACATATCCTCAACATTCATAGAAACATCGTACTCATTTGATTTATCATACGTTTTCCATTCCAAACCGCGCCAAACCAAAAACATAACAACGGCAAGCCCTATCACAAAGTAAGTGCCGCTATTTCTTCTTAAATCCGCTTTTGGGTTCTTTTTTAGTTCCATAATTACATTTTTTAATATTCGCTAATTTAACTAAATAATTAATAAAAAAACAAGTAATACTTTATTTTAACCCACTTTGTCCTTGAAATTGGGTGAAAATGCCGATAATACCTAAAATAACACCTAAGCTATTGGCCAATGCATCAAACACATCGCCCGACCTATTAACCGTCATTGTCCCTTGAATTACTTCAATAATTATACCAAATAATATAAGCGCTAAAGCTAATATTTTTAAATATTTGATACGTATTGATTTTTTCTCTTTCGTCTCAATAAAAAACAATGAACCTAGTACCGCTGCCACAAAATAAAAAATAAAATGGACCACTTTATCCCCATAGGGAATATTGAAATTGCTTATATCGGAATCCTCAAAAGAATATAAGCTGGAAAATGTTACAAACACCATCCAGCCTATAAATGCAAATGCATATAAATGCTTTTTACGCACCAATCAATTCTTTGTAATCCGCATCACTAAGTAAATCGCCAATTTCGGAAGTATCGCTTATTTTTATCTTTACCATCCATCCATCACCATAAGGATCGGTGTTCACTTTTTCAGGCTCGTCTTCCAAAGCTTCATTGAATTCGATAATCTCCCCACTTAAAGGCAGGAATAGATCGGAAACGGTTTTTACTGCTTCGACTGAACCAAAAACCTCATCTTTATCCAAGGTTTCGTCAACGGTTTCTACCTCTACATAAACTATATCCCCTAATTCGCCTTGGGCAAAATCGGTAATTCCAACTGTTGCAATAGCTCCTTCAACCTTAACCCATTCATGGTCTTTAGTGTATTTTAAATCTGATGGTATATTCATTTTAATTTATTTTGTTAGCGAAACAAATGTAAATTATTTGATGAAGGTATTCAAGAAAAATAGAAGTAATGGATACTATTTGAAAGTTAGGCCTCTCTTCCCTCAAGCACCTCCGTTAATCCTAAGGAGCGACACCTCCAATTAACCAAGGGGAAAAGCTTTAATTTCCGAAATTATATTTAAGTGTAAAACCAGAATTAATAGTGGTTTGGGGAAATGCAGTGGAAACAGCAAACTTTGAGAATGAATGATCATAGAAGAACAAGGCATTCAAATTCTTACTTAAAGCATAATCTGCCGTAAATTTAAGTGAGAACAAATTCTGACCAGAAGTAATTTGGTTGTTATCAATATCAAGGTTTCTGATAATTGTAATATTATCCCGTAGTGTAATATCGCCTTTAAGGTTCAAATCGCCTTTTAAGCGTGTTTTATTGCCTCCAATATTGGTCACGAATTTCACATCCTTAATTCGATAACCCAACCCAAGTGTATATTCCTTGCCATTGATCTCAGTCATTAAGTTGTTATCAAA
Organism: uncultured Maribacter sp.; assembly: GCA_965367725.1. Classification (GTDB taxonomy): domain Bacteria; phylum Bacteroidota; class Bacteroidia; order Flavobacteriales; family Flavobacteriaceae; genus Maribacter_A. The sequence continues at coordinate 28,221 of CBDUKE010000018.1, forward strand.
ACTCATTGATAAAGCCCTATCTGTCCTTATTTCGGCTAAAACACTTACCGAGTTCTTCATTTCGAAATCTACCCGCATCAACGGATTAAACTGATCGGTCAATACCACATTGTTTAAAATCAAGTCTGGCAACAAATCACCTGTTTCGGGGTCAAATTGTGTATTTTCTTTTTCCAAATTGGTCTGGAATGAATTGATGCTATAGGAAGCCCTATACCCATGGCTTAAGGAAAAACGCTTGAATTTTTTCTTGAACCATTTATTGCGCATTAAACCGGTATATTTTATGTTCCAATTGGGAATGGGTATTTGCCTGAACGCATCTAAATTCACCCTATTCACATCTTGCCCTGTATAGGCAGCAAAGAAGGCAGGAAGCAGTACATTCTGTTGGGTTTTACCATAGCGCTCAGGAAAACCATCTGCATCTAATGTCCCAGGTAATTCACCGCGATCAGAGATTATCCTATTAGCAATCGTAATCCTATTTTCCTTGAAGATCTCGAATATTTCTGAACTAAATTCATCACTTTTATTAAACGCAGTACCTATCATCATTGTAGAAATACTGAAATTCCCAAATTCATTGACTAAACCACTTTCCTCTTGCAACCAAGACTGTAAATCATAATTTTCTTGGTAACTGTCAGAATATTGCCTGTCTGCAGAAAGATCTATGGTCAAGTCTCTCATAGGTTGGGCTGTAGCTGTAATGTTCAACTGTTTATTGGTGCGTTTAATATGCTGTTCATTAAAATCTGTAAAACCTGTTAACCAGCCATTACGTGCAGCTTCATAACGCACATCTGCCTGACTACCAAAAACAAAGCCAAGTGTAGGCCTAACTGTACCTATGAATCCTATAGATTGCGTATACCCAGGGAGCACGGTACCGTTACTCTCATTGTAATTAACATTCAGCCTCTTGACCATAGTCAAAATATCAATAGCCGTATTAAACAATGCACTTGTTTTCTGCTTAGGCGCTTCTTTATCTGACGCCACATTTCCTGCCTTATCCCTGCGCACCGGGGCTTTACTTGCGGCCGCTTTACCATCCCTTTTCTTAAGGCCGATCAAATCATAGAATTTTTGCATGCTCAAAGCTGCGGTCAAATTATGGGTATTTGCATTTTGGACCGTGTTAATCGATTCTGGTCTACCCAACGATGTACTCGCAACTTCACTCAAAGCATCACCACCACGTTGCCAATCAAAATTACTGGTATAGGAATATTGCGCATTAATAAAGTCTAATGCAGGAATCTTATTAAAAGGCAATTCATAATTTAACTGCAATTGTTGGGCATGTCTATTGGGTTCACCCAAATCCCAAAAACCGTCCCATAATCCTAAAGCCTGATCAATTTCAGAATCTGGATTACCATCTTCATTAAAATAGTTACGGACAATATTATTATTACTTGCTGTCAGGTTTAAGCTTAATGATTTGCTCAAACTATAATTAATGGCATACTGCCAGTTGAACAAATAGTTTCGTTGCTGAAGGAAAGGCAAATCCAAAGATTCTACGCCTGGTTCAAAAACCTCACGGAACCTTTGTTGGTTAAACTGCCTGTTTATATTTGAATTTAAAGAGATACTTGCCGGAAGTAAGTTAAAGTTCAAATCTTTCAACCATTGCCAATATTCACCTGTAAACAAGGAATCCTTTTTTGCAAACGGAGCAACTTCCACAGGTTTGAAGCTATGGTTATAGACAAACCCAGTATTCACATTTTGATCACGAAGTGTTGCAATTTCAAAATCGCGATGATCCGTTTCATTATAAGAGTAGTTGAATGTAAAATTCTCAACATCATAAAAATTGGCTTCAGCTTCTTCACCCCTATCCTTACGGACCCCTATTAAATTAATGCTTGTTCTTTTGGTATAATCCTCAGCCTGTTCCAATGTCTTATCAGCTTCCTCTTGCGTTGGGGCCGATGCAATTAAATCATCCAACTTTAAATCATCATAAACAGGGTCGAATTCCGGGGTAATCATTTGTTCCGAAATTCCGTAGTTGAAAGGAATTTGGACACCCCATTTTTTGGGCAATAATTGACCCACGTTCACATTGGTGACCAAATCATAGGAAATTGCATCCTCTCGCGCACGCTCATTGGGCATTTGGTCAATTGCGCCAAAACCTGATGTACTTCTGCTGCCGGTAGCCGTAATGTTGGCAAAATCAGCAATGTTGGCATCAACAGAAGCAACTGCGGCCCAACCCCCATTATTGTCCAAACCGGCCAAGCGCAATTCATTGAACCATACTTCTCCCCTTGCGGGTAAAATATCAACATTCTTAATTCCTACCATCATACTGCGAACACTACCCAATGAAGGGTTACCTCGAATACCAATTCGCAATCTGCCCAATGTTCGTGGGGCAAATTCTGCCACTGGAATTACTTCTCCGTTATCAACCTCAAAAAATTGCAATTCATTAAGGGGCGTATTGGTTCTGTTCGCAATACGAAGTGATTTGACTTTGTTCAAATCACTCAATAAAATTTCCATTTCATTCACATCGGGCCAAATCTCACTTTCCGATACCGATCCGTGAGCAGTAAACTGTAAAGGCAATTCCATTTGATAAAAGTTCTGGGACAAATCCGTACCCATTCTTAAAAACCCAACCAAAGGATTGGCATCATCCGAATAATCGCTATTGTTGATTTTTTCGGCATGGAGGAACATTTTAAGTTTTTTGTATTGACGAATATCGATATTCAAACTTTTGAAAACACCTCGGGAATCCTGTGATTCCAAATTATCTACCTTAAAAGATAATGATTGCTCATTTTGACGAATAATTGTGTTGTTATTGTTCAATTGTTCCCGAACAACACCTGGAGGCAAAACATATGGGATAGGGGTTCGCGTATTGTTCTCCTCGATGTTTACCGTATTGACGTCAGTGATAGTTCCGTCATCCAAAGGATCATTATCTATCATCTCGTCTTGAAGCGTTTTTGTATAGGTACGCCAATCACCTCGAACCAAGTCCATCGTTGCAAATCGCAGTACAACATCGCCACTAAACCCTGTAAGGTACATCCTCATAAAACTAATGGACCTAAAATCTGTGATACCACCAACCGCATCTGTAAAATCGCTTAGTGGAATCTTATATTGTATCCATCTACGATTAAGTTGGGTACCATTAGGTAAATCTGGCGTTACACCATCCTTGATATCAGTAACATATTTATCATTGATACCGGTGTTGGGTTTTATCGGAATTCTATACTCATAATAGCTATTTACCGTATTCATGGTTAGGTCACGGTCAATATCCTCAACATCTGGCAATGTGGTCGAACCTCGATTCGTATTCGTTACCTGTACCGGTGAGTTTCCGTCAGGGTTATTGAAATCCAGATATCTTTCCAAAATGCTCCCTTCGCGATTCAAATAATATTGATAGTTATCCTTTGCAGGATCTTCTCCTGGACCATAAATGGCGACTTCGGCAGCATCATCTAAACCATCAAATCCAACATCTTGCAAGACCCTATTACCTTCGTTCGCATCAAATGCATAAACCAGGGCCTGAGTTGCAGGAACTATACCCCAGGAGGGTTGATGAATCAAAGCATCGGCAGCTACTGGCAGCCCATTCTCATATTGTTTTCTACCGTCTTTCAATACATCCTCAGAGATATTTCCTAAGTTGAAAACCAGTTCTCCCGGGCTTGTGGCCAACCCATCAAGATAAGGGTCTAACACCCAAAACTGTACAAATTCAACATTGGATTGCTCAAAGTCAGTACTGCTTAAAGAACGCATTATACCCGCCCATTTATTTTGGGAAGCCTCCGTTGCAAAATCTGGATTCGTATTATAAGGCCCTTTGGTATTAGGATAATACGCCAAATCCAAAGTTCCTTGCACAGTGGTTTGCCCTTGGGCAATATCAACCTGGGGAAAGACCTCATCAATAAATACCCTTCGAGTAGCATTGGTTGAGATATCACTATCATTTATTCCGGCAGGTCTTTGATTCGTATAGAAAATAGGATCAATAGTGTACCATGCCATTTTTGCCCTACCATGACCATTGATCAAATTCGCAGGATCTTCAGGCGAACTTCCTGAAAGCACTCCACCAGGGGCAAATTCCAGCGGAGTACTAGCAAGAGACCAGCCCAAAGAGGACCGAATATCTATTAAGGCCTGAGCGCCTTCAAAATCATCTAAATACGTAGTTGTCTCCCCTTGAAAATCGGCATTTTTAGGGGAATTTGGTTTTAACCAAGCAACTTCACCACGTACCGATAAATTAGAGGGAACATCCGTGTCAATATTAGGCAGCTTATTTACCAATCGGGTCAAAAATGGAATCTCTGTTGAGAAATTACCGTTCAATCCAAAAATCGTATTGTTAACGGGTTCAACACCAAAGTTCGATTTTTGGGTCAGGGGCCGTTCATTTAAATTTAACATCGTAGCTCCCAAGATAAAGTTCTTGTTCACTTCATGCTCAACATTTATTCCTGTGAATCTTCTGGTCTGCTGACCGAAGACCGCATTATTCTCTACTGAAATATTGATTGGCGTGTTTGAAGCCTCTAGACTAGGGTCTAGAATCTGTACTGTACCTGCCTGATAATTTACCGTATAATCAATGCCTTCTTGTAAGGTCCTGCCACCAGCAGTAACCCTGACCGAACCACGTGGTACATTGAATGCACCTATGGGTATACCATTGCTTCCTTCAGACTTGTATCTACCCTTTAATAAAAACTTATTCTTTACAGGATCTTGCAAGGCCGCTGCCTTAGTCTGGGTATACATATCCCGAAAAACATATTTCTTCTGGTTCGCATTATATCCTTGATCATTAATCACATCATAGGTACCGTTACCCAATAATTCGAACATATATTCGCCAAAAGGTTCGACCTTCGTGAATATAATCCTACCGCCTTGGGTATCAACCGTTAGCCCTGGTATAAAGTCAAAGAATCCGTCGCCACCAGATTGTACGTCGTTGTATACATTCAATCTATCCAAATTGAAAACATCCAATAATATGCGTTCCTGTAATGGTTTTGGGGAATCTGGCCATCCTGAACCGGGACCTTCTTCTACTGGGGTTATATAATTTCTTGGAGTTGGATCGGAATAAAGGATGTTCAATTTAAAATCTTCCTGACTTAATCTAAAAGCGCCAGTAGCATAAATGTTTTTCATCATCAAATCCCAAATAGGATCTGTTATATTGGTAATATTACTTTTTAGAAGTTTAAGTACCAGAGTATTATTATTTATAACGGGATTTACCCCTCCTGAAACCGTAGTTGCATCCAACCCTCCATTTGCAAATTCACCCACTTGGTACACTTGGCCATTATAGGTATACTGGAAAGCTACCGCCAAAACCTCATCATTACTCAACCTCTGGTTCAATGAGACATAACCCAACTGGGTATTGAATTGATAATCCCTAGAAAGTTCCAATTTCCGTGCGTTTTCAAGGATAGCATAATCAAAACCTTGATTTACCTGATAACCAGGAATATTAAAGCCTGCTTCCACGGTTGCAATATCCCGGATTGCTGTTGTTAAGGCTCCACCAGCACCTATTGAAACTGGGTCAAAATCATTGGCATTGTTTCTGGGTAAAGCATTACTTGGATTATTAAAGAACCCCACCGGGTCACCATTGCTGATACCAATTCTTGTTTTTTCCTCCAAAGATTCCCCTAAATCTTGGATGGCTACCACATTACGAACATTCAAGGTTTGCTGGCTTCTATTCGTAACCCAAACCTCTAATCGTGTTATTTGAACTTGACTTTGTATATACGGGTAGTTTGTTAGGGCATCATCATAAGTATCCCTAAAATATTGTGAAAGGAAAAAGTGCCTGTCCTCATCATAATCCAATGCTGTGAGCGAGAATTCATTTATAGTTCCACCACCCTGCGCTACAACCGTATTGTTTTGTGAACGCTGCTCAGAGAACACCGCTGTAACCTTTGTCTTACCAAATTGTAATTGGGTCTTGACCCCAAACAAACTCTGCGCCCCAGTAATCAAAGAACTATTCAGGGGCATATTAACGTTACCCACCTCTATCTTTTGGAGTATATCATCTTCGGTCGGTGTATAATCGAGTTTTACGATATTCTGAAAATCGAAAGTAGCCTCTGTATCATAGTTTGCCGTCACTTGAAGCCTTTCTCCGATCTTGCCCAACATACTCAAACTAATACGCTGATCAAAATCAAAAGATAAATTGGTACGGTTTCTTGGCGAAAGCGATGGATTATCATTTTTCTGCCAGATAACCCCCAAGTCCATTGCTACAGAACCCTGAGGAATCACTTCAATGGTATTGCCACCAAAAACGGACTGAAAAAAATTATTGTTGACATAAAAATTGGGCAACAGGTTTTTTCTGGCTTCTTCGCTGCCTTCTTTTTTACCTGAATAAGCATCTGATTTCTCTTTGAAATAATCTTTCATCCCCTCTTTGCGAACCAGATCCATGTATTGTTCAGGGGTAAGGATTATTGGATACCCTATGTCAAAATCGCCAACCTTCTCGGAATAGATATACCTATCGAGGTTGGGGTCATAAATGTATTTGGAAGTAATGCTCTCTGGATTGTCGAACTTTAATCTCCCTAAGGAAAATCCGGTTTGCACAGAGTCTACCACTTGCTCGGTATCGGCTTCACCTTCTGTATCCTGGGCGTGAGAAAATTCTGCAGTCCCTAAGAAAAAAGCGAATAGGATTATAAGCTTAAATGATGATTTAAGAAATTGTTTTGCCCCTATTTTCAAACTTATTACAAATTTTTAAGCGCAAGTTTAATAATGTTCTCTGCGCTTAGTGAAGGGTCTTGGTTTATTACTTTGTCCACAGCCTTTTCAGCCTGCCTACGAACAAATCCAAGAACCTCTAAAGCAGATAACGCTTCTTCTTTATTTGTATTGTTTGAATTGATGGAAACTTCGTCAATATCGTACACTTTCAAAATCTTGTCCCTTAGATCAAGAATTACCCTCTGGGCTGTTTTAGCACCTATTCCTTTAATTCCTTGTATTGTCGCAACATCACCGTTGGCAATAGCATCCCGTATTTGTGCAGGAGACAAGGAAGAAAGCATGATTCTGGCTGTACTTGACCCAATACCCGAAACCGAAAGTAATAACCTAAAAATCTCTCTTTCAGATTTCTCGGCAAAACCAAAAAGCGTATGTGAATCTTCCTTTACCTGTAAATGGGTAAATAAGCTAATGCTTTCTTCGTCTTTTATATTGGAGAATGTGTGTAGTGATATATTTACAAAATACCCAACACCGGCACATTCGATAATGACATGTGTGGGATTTTTTTCAACTAATTTTCCATTAAGATGGGTGATCATGGGTTAAGGTTTAAGGGTTGATGGTTGATGGTTGATGGTTGATGGTTGATGGTTGATGGTTGATGGTTGATGGAAACTAATACAAATAATAACTATGAATTGTTCAACCTTC
>CBDUKE010000019.1:0-35661 GCA_965367725.1 uncultured Maribacter sp.
GAAACGGATTGCCCAGTCGGGAACCAATACCGGCAGCAAGGATAACAATTTTCATTTTGAGTTATTTTCCAGAATCGTGAATTGAATCAATTAATTGCAATTTAATATTATCAAGTGAATAATCTTTAAATATGGTGTCTGCAAAGTTAAGTTAATTCAATAACTAACCTCAAAAGTGTAGTTTAATAATGAAATTTCATTAAAATAAATTCACATATTTTTGCGGATGTGTTTATTAGTTTAGGATAGGTTGTATTTTTTCTATCAACAATGATACAGATTCAAGTATTAGTATAAAGAATAATTTATAATGTGTGGAGTTGCAGGGATTTATTCGCGAAGTGAAATACGCAACCTAGAGGATAGAATTCGACAAATGAATTCAACTCTGGATCATAGAGGGCCTGATGCCAGTGGATACTATATTGATGGCAGTTTGGCGCTTGGGCACACTAGACTTTCTATTATAGATACTGAAAAAAGGTCTAACCAACCTATGCATTCAACTAATAATGAATGGCATATAGTTTTTAATGGCGAAATCTATAATTTTTCAGAAATTAAATCTAAACTGGATTACAATTTTATAACAGAATCTGATACTGAAGTCATTTTGGCTGCTGTTTTGCAAAAAGGAGTGGATTGGTTCATAGAACAATCTAATGGTATGTTCGCAATTGCACTTTATAATTCTTATACCAATGATTTATATTTGATAAGAGATAGACTTGGTATTAAGCCACTGTATTATTATCACGATAATCAAAATTGGGTTTTTGGTTCTGAAATCAAGGCATTGTTATCCAGTGGTTTAGTAAAAACAGAATTTAATGATTTAGCTGTAGATGAATATTTGGCAAATAGATATGTTAGGGCTCCTTATACTTTCTTTAAGAATGTTTATCAATTACTGCCGGGAACTTACTTACATATAAAAAAGGACTTAACCTTTAAGGAAAATAAGTTTTGGGATATACCTACGGAATTCAATTTTTCCCGTGATTATTCTGAACAGGATATTGTGGATGAATTTGAAGAGGAACTAGTAAAGGCAATAAGATATCGTTTAATTGCCGATGTTCCTTTGGGTACATATCTTAGTGGTGGTGTTGATTCAAGTTTAATAACTGCAATTACAGCATTGAATAAATCGGACAAAATCAATACTTATACCATTGGTTTTGAAGAGTTAAACGAATTTGCTTTTTCTAAAATGATTGCTGAGAAATATAACACCAATCATCATATACTTTTAATGCAAAAAGAAGATTATATGGACAATTGGGAGCGACTCATCAGATATAAGGACGCTCCTTTAGGAGTGCCTAACGAAATACCACTTGCAGTAATGTCATCAAAGTTGAAAGAAAAATTAACTGTGGTATTATCAGGCGAAGGTGCAGATGAATTATTGGGAGGATATGGAAGGATTTTTAGATTACCATTTGATTATGAAAATTCATCCCAAGACAAAAGTTTTTATGATTCTTTTATAGAAAATTATGAGTATGTACCGAGGTCAATGAGGGAAAGCTTGATAAATTCCCCAAAAGAATACCGTGGTGAATTCGATGCAGTTATTAAAGAGGATTTTAAAGGAAGAAGTAATGAAGAAAACGTATTTAATTATTTTCATTCGTATCATGTTAAAGGTTTATTACAAAGGGTAGATATGACCACCATGCAGACTTCAGTAGAGGCAAGGGTTCCATTTTTGGATCATAATCTCATTGAATTCGCCTATAAAAAAATACCGTATGAGCTAAAGTTGAAATGGAAGGATGCTGCCGCAAGAGAAAAGGCAAGAAAATCAATAGCCTCGCATTATAGTGAAGAATTGGATACACCAAAGTATATTTTAAGAAAACTCTCCTATAAATATCTACCCAAAGAAATTATTGAAAGAAAGAAAGTTGGTTTCCCTGTTCCACTGACTTCATGGTTTAATAATCTTGAAGGAATGGCAAATGATTTACTGGGGAATTGTTCTTGGTTAAAGAAGGGCGTATTGCAGGATTTAATTCAAAGAAGTAAAAAAGAAGATAGGGCAGGACAAATTCTTTGGATGTTTATTAATATAGAAATGTTTAAAGACAATTACTTCAATAAAAAATGGGAAAATTAATTATAATGCAAGTACGAATTTGCGACTAGAACTGTAGATATGTATAAAAGAGGAGACGAAAAAATGGTAATAGGATATACTTCTGGAGTATACGATTTATTTCATATTGGTCATTTGAATTTATTGAAAAATGCCAAAAGCTTATGTGATAAATTAGTGGTTGGGGTAACCAGCGATGAATTGGTATCGTACAAAAACAAAAAATCGGTAATTCCGCATTCGGAACGGATAGAAATAGTTAGAAATATCAAATGTGTAGATGCGGTAGTACCTCAAAATGATATGGATAAATTTAAAATGTGGGAGAGGTTGAAGTTCGATATTATGTTTGTTGGTGACGATTGGTTTGAAACTGATAAATGGCGAGATCTTGATGAACAATTTAAAAAAGTCGGAGTTAAAATCATTTATTTTCCTTACACCAAAGGAGTATCTTCTACTGTAATAAATGAAACCTTGAAAGAACTGAGAAATCGATAATTTACATTTATTTAAGGAGCTGTTGTCAAATAAAGGGCAAAGACCTTAAATTGATTGCTATAGAGCACCGTCATCTTTGAAGGTGTTCCAAACTTTAATCGGCGTTTGCCAATTTCCATAGCGAAAAGTCAGGTATTCGTCTGTTCGTTCGGGAACAGCGTAATTTTTACCTTTAAAATGTAACTTCTTAAAAGAATTGTAGAACTTGGCGGGTACAGACATAAACGTATCTGCAATACCCCAATAGGTTTTATCATTTTTAGTGTATTTTATAAAAACCTCTAGGCAAACCTTACCCTTTACGATGCCAAAGAAACGCTTTGTTCGTATTTTGATCATTCTTAAATCGCCTTTTTTAAAAACATCTGAATCTTTTTCGAAAACGCGTGTCCTTACCCTATACCCTTTTTTTTTCAATGTTTTTTGTAACAAGGATAATTTATTGAATTCACTTTCGTGAATAGATATATCCAAATCATTATCCCACGGCAACAATCTTCCTTCACGTCTCAAACCTAAAAGGGTACCACCTTCAAGCCAATAGGTTATATTACAAGATTCGAATATAGCAGTCACTTCGGATAACAGCTTCTCTGCTTGTACTAAATTTTCTCCTTCAAGGGTGATGTCGTATGCCATTTGTATTAAAAAAGATTATTTGTTTTGTCGGTAAGACATACAAACCTACCATTTTAATGGATACAAAAAAATAGATGGAATCAAGTCCGGAAAATTTAAAAAATATATAAGTGGAGAAAAATTAAGGCATGGTTTTGAAAACCGTTGACCACTGTTCGTCCATTTCCAATCTTTGAAGTTCACGATAACGTTCAAGGTCGCATAAAGCGTCAAGGTGGCAAATGACCACACCTTTTTTTCCGTCAAGGAAACCAAGTCTAATGATATAGCTATTGAAGAATTTCCACATGGGTTTTAGAAGTAGTAAGGCGTAACTGAATCTTTTATTCTTATTATAGGCTTCTTTTGCTTTCAACCTTCCGTACAACATCATTTTATTTTTGTACACCTCATAATCCTTGTAGCAATAATGAGTGAGTTTGTTCTTTAAAATCCCAGTTGTACCCACAATATCCAAAGTTTCGTGTACAATTCGCTTATTTGAGAAGTTCACTTTGCTTTTTCTGAATAGTCTATAATTCTTATCGGTCTGCCAACCACTAAAGCGTAAACGCTCTTTTTGAAACATGAACTTTCTATAAAACCAATACGCTACATGTTTTGGGTTGTTGTTTATTGTTGCCCTTATTTCATTTTGAAGATTTTCCGGTACAACTTCATCAGCATCCAAAAACAACACCCAATCGTTTGTGGCCTGTTTTAAAGTAAAAGATTTCTGGGCTGTAAAATTCTTGAACGGATTCTGGATCACCCTTACTTTTGGGTGGTTCAAAAGATATTCGTACGTACCATCCGTACTATAGGAGTCAACCACTATGATCTCATCTGCAAAGGAAATAGATGCTATGCATTTTTCAATATATCCTATTTCATTATAGGTAATTATTAGAGCGGTTATTTTCTCTTTGGTCTGAGGCATAATTCTAAGTTAATCGGTTGGTTAGACCAATTCTTGTTTGTTATTAACAGAAAAATAACTAAAAAAGTATGTTTATAATGAAAAATCTTACAAATGAATTTGAACTTTTTCCAATAAAACTAAACGGGACTTGGCTAATTAAATACCAGGTATCACCGTATGTATAAAACAACTGAAATAAAAAAAACCCTACTTGAAAATAGGGTTAATTAGATTGTTTAAAAATGGATGCTGGGCAGTTTACACGGCCACGTCATACTCACGCAGCGCATCATTCAGCGAGGTTTTCTTGTTTGTGCTTTCTTTTCTTGTGCCAATGATCAAGGCACAGGGCACTTGGTAGTCACCAGCGGGGAACGATTTAGTATAACTTCCAGGGATGACAACGGACCTTGAAGGCACTAGTCCTTTTCGCTCTACAGGGGAGTCCCCGGTAACATCAATGATTTTAGTTGATGCCGTGAGTACAACATTGGCTCCGAGTACGGCTTCTTTTTCAACGCGAACACCTTCAACAACAATACATCTAGATCCTATAAAAGCATTGTCCTCAATAATAACTGGGGCAGCTTGTAAAGGTTCGAGAACCCCTCCAATACCAACACCACCGCTTAAATGTACGTTTTTTCCAATCTGGGCACAGCTGCCTACTGTAGCCCAAGTGTCTACCATAGTACCTTCATCAACGTAAGCCCCAATATTTACATAACTTGGCATTAGAATAGTACCTGAAGCAATATAGGCTCCATGTCTGGCTACAGCATGTGGCACAACCCTTATACCTTTCTCCTTATACCCTTTTTTAAGTGGAATTTTGTCGTGATATTCAAAAATACCTGCTTCCAACGTCTCCATTTTTTGAATTGGAAAATAAAGGACAACTCCCTTTTTAACCCATTCATTGATTTGCCAACCATTTTCAGTTGGTTCCGCACAGCGTAGTTCGCCAGCATCCAATAAATCAATTACTTTACGAATGGCATTTTGGGTATTTTGATCTTTTAATAGTTCCCTATTGTCCCATGCTTTTTCAATGGTCTGTCTAAGTTCGGTCATTTTATTTCTTAAAATTATGACAAATATAAGGGCTAATGAACTAAATCGTCCCGGGTTTTTATACTTATAACAAATTATGGTTTATTTTTGCCAAAAACTTAAAATTGGGTAGAATTGTGGCCTTGGATTATGGGAAAGTACGTACCGGAATAGCTGTAACTGACGAATTACAGCTCATTGCATCCGGTCTTACAACCGTAAAGACAGTTGAACTCGTTGAATTTTTGAAAAAGTATGTTTTAGCCGAAAAAGTTGAAAAATTTGTTGTGGGTGAGCCCAAACAAATGGATTATACTCCTTCACAAGCCGAGGAATTAATAAAACCTTTTTTGAAGCATTTGAGTAGGACCTTCACTGAAATCCCGATTGAAAGGCAAGACGAACGTTTTACATCAAAAATGGCATTTCAATCAATGATTGAAGGCGGAATTAAAAAAAAACAGCGCAAAAATAAGGCGTTGGTAGATGAGATTAGTGCAACCCTGATTTTACAGGCTTATTTAAATAGAAAATAAATGGTATTACCTATTGTTGCTTATGGAGACCCTGTACTGCGTAAAGTGGGAAAGGAGATTGATAAGGATTCACCCAAGCTTAATGAATTAATTTCCAATATGTGGGAAACTATGTATAATGCTAGTGGCGTTGGTTTGGCGGCACCTCAAATTGGCTTGCCGGTTAGATTGTTTTTGGTTGATGCAACCCCATTTGCTGAAGACGAAGAACTATCCGAAAAAGAACGGACTGCGTTAGAAGGATTCAAAGAAGTATTCATCAATCCCAAAATTGAAGAGGAGACTGGTAATGATTGGGTATTCAATGAAGGTTGCCTGAGTATTCCTGATATTCGAGAGGATGTTACCCGCAAGGATACCATCACTATTTCTTATTGGGATGAAAACTTTCAAAAACATACGGAGACCTATGACGGCATTTTGGCTCGAATCATACAACATGAATATGACCATATTGAAGGGGTATTGTTTACAGATAAGCTGTCGTCCCTTAAGAAACGATTATTAAAAGGAAGGTTGAGTAATATATCAAAAGGTAAAATAGATGTTGAATATCGTATGCGTTTTCCCAGTATGAAAAAAGGGAGATAATTTGTCTTATTTATTTGGGTAAATGTATCATCTTTGCGGTTGAAATTTTTTAAGAATGAGTTTAGAGAAAATATTGTCGATTGGAGGTAAACCAGGTCTTTATCAATTACTGACCCAAACCCGTTCAGGGTTTGTGGCAGAATCGTTGTTGGATAAGAAACGGATTACGATTAGTGCGCAAAGTAATGTGAGCGTTCTTTCTGAAATTGCCATTTATACTTTGGAAGAGGAAATTCCTTTGGGTGAAGTTTTCCAAAAAATACAGCTTAAGGAGAAAGGCGGAAGAACTTCAGTAGGCCATAAAGAGGATAAATTAAAATTGGAAGAATACTTTTTTGAAGTACTGCCTAACTATGATGAAGATCGTGTTTATGTGAGTGATATTAAAAAGGTAATACAATGGTATAACATTCTCCATGATCAGGGAATTACTGAATTTGTTAGTGATACTGAAGATGTGCAAGAAGAGGAATAACTAAATTTGAAGATATTAAAAAAGCCCTGATATTAAATTCAGGGCTTTTTTTGTACTTGATTATTTTGATGTTTCCTTTATAAAATCAGCAACATCTTTTTTGAACTTTTCCAGAGAAGGTTGATGGGTATACATCATATGGCCCGCTTCATAATACTTCATTATGATATTGTCCTTTATTTCCTTTGTCAATCCCATGTGATTGATACTATGTTCAACACCGTAGAATACCGTTGCTATATCATATATGCCATTTAATACCAGAACCTTCATGTTAGGGTCTCTTGTCATAGCTTGAGCCATATCAATCCCAGTGTTTATAGCAGCTTGCGTTCCCCAGCGATTATTACCTTCATGCGACCAATCCCATTTAAATCCTTCACGACGCCCTGCTGTAATGGTATAAGTGAGCTCTTTGCTTACCTTAAGTGTTCTATGTAAATAATCCAAGAATCCTGTTATATAAGCTGGTGAGATAGCCGAACTTTGTGGGTCATGGCTTCCTTCTTGCGATAAGAGGTCTTGGTTTATGCCCGTGAACCTAGAATCCAATCGGCCCACGATTTCACCTTTGTCGCGCAAGAATTCAGCAAAAAACTCACTTGCAGTCACTCGCAAATCAGCTTTTAACCAATATGAAGCAGTTGTACCGGTATATGCGGCAAGTTTACCTGCAATATCATTCTTTTCATTTTCGGTGATCTGGTCTCCTTTGAACAAAGCGGGTGTATATTCATTTTCAGTGAAATTGCGTATCTCATCTAAAAAGGTGTATACATCTTCAGGTTTGTTTTCAACCATATTATGATACCAAGCAGTGGCAGCATAAGTCGGGAAATGCACTATATAGGGCAGATCATCATTGGGTGGGAATAACAGTGTTCGGAGGTCAAATACAGCAGACACCATAATAACCCCGTTCATGGCGATCCCTTGACCCAACAGCTTGTTCATGACACCTGCATTTCTGAACGTACCATAACTTTCGCCCAATAGATATTTGGGACTGTTCATTCTATTATGCTCAATTAAAAATTGGGTAATGAACAACGAAAGACTTCTGATATCTTGGTCTACACCCCAAAAGTCCTTGAATTTTGCCTTGCCAATAGGCACACTCAATCCGGTACCCACGGGGTCTATCATAACCAAATCGGCAACATCCAAGATTGAATAATTGTTATTTGTGATTTTATAAGGGGCAGCTGGAGTTAAAATCGGGTCATTAACAACAATTCTCTTAGGGCCCAAAACACCCATGTGTAACCAAAAGGAAGATGATCCTGGTCCTCCGTTGTAAGCAAAGACGATTGGTCTTTGACGCGAACTGGAAGAACGTTTGACATCTCCCTTAGCGTAAAAAGTATGTCCCATCAAGGCAATGGGTTTATTATTTTCATCACGAACCTCAAAAGTGCCTGCTTGAGCAGTTAGGTAAATGGTGCTTCCATTTATGTTAACACTCTGCATGGTTTTAGAAATTTCGGCCTTTGGAATTGTGTCTTTAGGTGTTTGTGCAAAAGAAACCATCCCAATAAATAAAATTAGTAAGCATATTGTTTTTTTCATTTTATAGTGGTTTTAAGGTATTTCCAAAAATAAATTGGAAAGCTTTGATTAATTAGTCTTTCTTTATTTCTTTATACGTGTATTTACTCTTTTTCCAATCAATTTGGGGGGACGCATAAAATTTGACATCCATACGGTCCAAATAAGGAGCCTGATTGGCCAAGCGCACTTTAAAATTCTCCCAATCACGGTTTTCCTTAATAGACCAACTTAATTCTGAGTAACCAATGATCCGAGGAAATGCCAAGTATTCCAATTCATCAATATTGCTAATGGTTTCAGACCATAAAGGGGCCTCAACACCCAAAATGTTTTCCATGGGAATACCTTCGTATTCCTCCGGTGTCCACACATAGGCTGAATCAACAGGAATATAGGCAGCCCAATGTAGTCCATGTTTTGAGAGGGTGTCATATTGCATATCCAAATACGTTTTTTTGGCAGGGGAAAGAATAACTTTCATTCCTCTTTTAATTGCCTTTTCAGCGTTCTTACCACTTGACCAGTATTGTGAAATTGAAGTAGAATCTATATTTGCAGACGCAATTTCATCCCAGCCAATCATTATTTTTCCATGTTTTTGTACAATTTTCTCTACTTTTTCTACAAAGTAAATGAAGTCTTTCTTCTTAGTAACATGGCTCTCGTCCCCTCCAATATGAAAATAGGGACCTGGTGTTATTGCCGAAATCTCGCGTACCACATCATCAATAAAGGAATACACCGTATCTTTTCGAGTATCGAAAGTGCTAAAGCCCACTCGTGTACCTTCATATAGTTTTGGTGTTTTGCCATTTCCGTTCAAGAAAGGGTAGGAGACTGATGCTGCATTGGTATGTCCCGGCATATCAATTTCAGGAATAATGGTCATATAATGTTTAGCGGCATAAGCCACTATTTCCTTATAATCCTCTTGGGTGAAAAATCCACCTGCCTCGCCACCGACTTCTGTGCTGCCGCCAATTTCAGTTAGCTTGGGCCATGATTTTATTTCAATACGCCATCCTTGATCATCTGATAAATGCAGATGCAATACATTGATTTTGTAATATGATAAAAGATCGATGTATTTTTTTACATCTTCAACACTGAAAAAGTGACGGGCCACGTCGAGCATGGAACCTCTAAATCCAAAATTTGGGTTATCGGTTATCATTCCTGAAGGTATAGGCCAAATTCGTTGCTCTGCTAGGGTGTCAATACTCTCTTCAGGAATTATTTGTCTTAAGGTCTGTATGCCCCTGAAAGCGCCTTCGGCTGTATTTGAATTTAAGATTACTGAATCTTGGGTAATATAAAGTTGGTATGCCTCTGGAGAATTGAGTTCCAAACTATCAGATTGGTTTATATAAATTATGCGTTCTACAGGTTCTTCCCCGTCTGAATTCACAGAAACATCCAAATCCAATTTCGCTTTGATCTTATCTGCTAAAAATTGCCCAACTTCAGAATAGCCTTCAACCTCCTGAGTAGTATAAATAGCAGTATAACGATCCAGTCCGAATGCCTTGTTTGTTGAAATTATTTTTAAAGGTTTTGGAATCAAATTTTCTTTGGCCAAGTCTGTAGGAGGAAAGTTAATGCGTTTCTTTTTCTCCTCTTGGCAAGCCATAACCACTGCGCATAAAAATAGGATGGTTAATGCTCTTGTAACAATTGATTTAAACATAATGGTATTAATTAATATTGTTAATTTATTGATTTATAAATGGTTTTATGACTGTATACCATATTTCGTAACCTTTGGCATTCATATGAAGACCGTCATCTTCAAAAATATCTTGTTTTAATTTCCTTCCTTGAAGCATTGGTTTCCAGACATCAGCATACTGCAGCAAATTATCTTTCTTGCAAAGTCTTTTGAATTTACGATTCAAGTTTTTGTATTTATGCTTAAGCGACCATCGATTGATACTTGGTTTGGCGGCTATTAAGATGATTTGTGTATCCCTTCTTTTTTCTCTTATCCTCTTAATGATTGCCAAGGTTGTGTTTGCTATTTTCTTTGGATTTTTATTGGCTGCAATATCGTTGTCACCTACGTAGATAAATATTTGATAAGGGTTGAATGTAAGTATTAATTCGTTGGTATATGCAAGTAGGTCAGTAGCCAATGATCCTCCAAAACCGGTATTGATGATCTCATGATTGGGGAATAACTTATCTAAATTATTCCAAATTCTTATACTTGAACTACCAGTGAAAACAATTGTCTCCTTCGAGGAATCCCAGAGGGTGTCATATTTTTTCTGAATGTTATCAACCTCATTTACAAAGCGGCCTGGGTCTTGGGATTGGATAGTCATAAAAGCCAATAAGAAGAAAAGCCTCACGATATACCTCATACTTGAAATTTGTGACGAAAGAAACATTTATTCGGTCAAATATTTGATAATTGCTCTTTAGGGTAAATTTAGCAAATGATTAATAAGTTTCTTACCAGTTCTATTAATTTTACATGTTTATTCCCAAGAATACCAAAGCAGCAACGAGGCTACCAAATAAAGGTCCTAGTATGGGAACCCATGCATATTTCCAATCACTTGTGCCCTTATTTTTCATAGGCAATATACTATGCAAGATTCTTGGGCCTAAATCACGGGCTGGGTTAATGGCATAACCCGTTGGTCCTCCTAGACTAAAACCTATGCCCATGACCAATAATGCAACCGGTAGGGCATCCAATGAACCTAATGAAATTGATTCATCACCTATACTACCCCCTGCAATAAAGAATACTCCTAAAACAAGCGTAAAAGTACCGATTGCTTCTGTTGCAAAGTTCCAAAACGGATTACGTATTGCCGGAGCTGTCGAGAAGGTGGCCAATATTGCCGATTGGTCTGTTGTGGCGTCGTAATGTTTTTTATAGGTTAACCAGACCAATAGATTACCCATCATGGCACCTAGTACTTGCGCAATGAAATATCCGGGAACCAATTCCCAACTGAACTTTCCTGCTGAAGCCAATCCAAATGTAACTGCTGGGTTCAGGTGGGCACCTGAAACATCAGCACTGATGAAGACACCACAAAAAACGGCAATGCCCCATGCTAAGGAAATACCTACCCATCCTAAGTTAGCGCCCTTTGTATCTTTGAGTACAAGGTTTGCAACAACCCCATTACCAAGAAGTATCAACATGGCTGTACCGATAAATTCAAATAAATAGACATTCATAAAATTGCTAGTTTAGTTGGTATAAGAAAAAGAAAAATTTATTAGGATTGGCCTACTAAAATAGTTAATCTACCAAAGCTTGATATACAAACTGCCTCATTTTCTGATTATAATAATTGCTGTAAGGTTGCAATTGGGTCATTAATATTGCGATTAAATTTTCCTTTGGATCAATAAAAAAATAGGTGCAATATGCACCACTCCAATAGTATTGACCTACTGACCCTAAACTTTTAGCATCAGCCACGTCTGTTGTTACCCCAAAACCCAAACCAAAGCCCTGTCCTGGCGCATGTTGTAGATCACCTGTCTGATTCATGGTCATAAGGTCAACCGTTTTAGGGCTAAGAAATAGTTTACCATTCAAACTACCCTTATTGAGCATCATTCTACAGAATTTCATGTAATCGGCTGCGGTCGAAAAAAGACCATGGGTGCCTCCAAATACTTTATTTCCTTCAATAGGTAGTTGCTGTTCAGAGTTTATCAATACACCTTCTTTGCTCAGATTATGAACAGGAACCCATCTATTTTGATTTATTTTGGCGATGTTATACCCCGTATCTTTCATATCCAGCGGATTGAAAATTCGTTCTTCCAGAAAATCTGCAACGGTCTTCCCTGAAAATTTTTCAATCAACAAGGCCAATACATCTGGTGATGCACTATAATACCATTGCTCCCCTGGATGACCGATAAGAGGAAGGCTGGCTAATGTATTCACTCTACTTTCAATGCTTTCTTGAGGTTCATAGTAAAGTGCTTTCGCTATATCATTATCCAATTCGGTTCCGCCAAGTCCGTGGGAAAAACCAGCGGTATGGGACAGCAGATGTGCTATGGTTATCTCTTTATTAGCTGGTTCGGTTGGTCCATTTTTGCCAACATTAACATCTTTCGCAACCTTAACATTCTTGAATTGTGGTAAATATTTTGAAACGGGGTCAGTCAGAAAAAAATGACCTTCCTCATATAGCATCATGAATGCCGTTGTGACAATAGGTTTGGTCATTGACATCAAATGGAATATGCCATCCTTTTGCATTGGTTTTTTGTCTTCGAGACTGCTATATCCAAAGGACGTATTATGTACGATTTTGCCATTGCGGGATACTAATGATAATGCTCCTGCAATTCGACCCGCTTTAATTTCCTGATTTAAAAAGGCATCATATCTTGCCAATCTTTCAATAGATACACCCTCATTTGCAAAAGATGCTAAAGTTGATTGTGCATTTGACCAAGTACAGGAAAAGATTAAAAAGAAAAGGATGAAAGTCAATTGTAAAGGGTTGATTTTTTTCATATTTAGGCTGGTTTCGAAATTAAATTGATCATTGCTTGTTATCTGTATTTAAATAGCAGGGAATAATTGGTAAAAATCTTTTAAATATAGTGTTTTTCAGGAATAACACGTGTTTGCGTAAAAATATGTACTATAAATTATTCATTCATTTTCATCTTTTTATTTCAGAAATCTTTAACTTACTACTGTTATCAAAAACAAAACTAATTTTAATCTTAAAATCAATTATCATGAGTGATTTAGCAGAAAAACTGGCTAAACTAAAACAAACAGCAGCGAGTCAATTGAAGGAGTGTGGTGTGTCAAATGTGGATCAAGAACTTTTGGAGACCTTGGTGAATCGTTTACGTACAATGGTAAATAATAAGGATGCTACCTTGGTTTCTGGGAAAGACGCATCTGAATTGGAAACTGTACGCAGAAATTTTGTTGAAAAGAAACTGGGAATAACCGATAAGGAAAAAGGCATGAAAGCCATTCATAAAGTAGCAGGGAAAATGTCGGGGATAAGAATGAAGAGTAGACCGGCTTTTTACTATTTGGTTCAACAAGAACTGAGTTAATATAAAGCATGTCAAAATGAATGTACAAATTCCAAGGGCAGCTATTGAGTTTGCCCTTGGGATTACGTTATTTTACCAAACTAACCAAAATGAAATTACCAAAGTTACCCTCACTATTATGTGTTTTTGCACTTATAAGCACTATCAATGCCCAGGACAGCACATTAACCCTTAAAGAACGACCAACGGCCATCGCAAATGCAATAACCGAAGAGCCCACTATAGATGGTGAAGTTTTGAATGATGAAGTTTGGCAAAAGGTAAAATCATTTGGGTTTCTAAGCCAAATACAGCCCAATTATGGGCAACCAGCTAGCGAGAAAACAGATATTCGCATTGCCTACACAAGTTCCACTTTTTATGTTTCTGTTGTTTGCCACGATGCCCAACCTAATAAATTGGTTGTTTCTGATGCACGACGGGATGCAGATCTAGAGAATACCGATGCCTTTATATTTATTTTGGATACCTATAAGGATAACCAAAACGGGTTTGTATTTGGAACAAATTCAATAGGGGTGGAGTATGATGCACAGGTTGATAATGAAGGGCAAGGAAATTTTAACGCTAATCGGCAACAGGGCGGAACTATAGGTGGATTTAATATCAACTGGGACGGTTCTTGGGAAGTTCAAACCAAAGTTGGGGATTTCGGTTGGAGCGCAGAATTTGCCATTCCGTTGCGAACACTTAGATTTCAGTCGGGGAAGGACTGGGGAATCAATTTTCGAAGAAATATTCGAAAAACCAACGAAATTGTATATTGGGCTGAAATGCCAGTTGGGTTTACTTTAAACCGACTTTCATTGGCGGGTACCTTGACCGGATTGGAACTTAAAAATCCAGGTAACTTAAAAGTGATACCATATGTTTTAGGTCAACTTTCAAAGGATTTTGAAGCTAATACTGATACTGATTTCGATTCAGAAGTGGGAGGTGATATTAAATATAGTATTACCCCAAGTTTAACGTTAGACCTTACTTACAATACCGATTTTGCCCAGGTTGAGGTTGATCAGCAACAAGTAAACCTGGACCGTTTTAATTTATTTTTTCCTGAAAAAAGACCCTTCTTTCTTGAAAATGCTGGATTGTTCAGTGTAGGTAGCCCAGGTGAGGTTGACCTCTTTTTTAGTCGAAGAATAGGTATTGGGGAAGAAGGGAATGTAGTCCCGATAATAGGGGGAGCACGCCTTTCTGGTAAGATAAACCGAACCAATGTGGGATTGTTGACCATGTTCACAGAGGGTGTAGGTGATGCGAATATTGAAAAAAATAATTTTACGGTTGCCCGTGTTAACCATGAATTCAAGGGAAGGACGGCACTTGGCGCCGTGCTTATTAATCGTGAAGGTTTGGAAACAGGCGGGGATTTTAATAGGACTATTGCTGTGGATGGAAAGTTAGGGCTTGGCAGAAAAGCCAGAATGTCCGGGTTTTTTGCAAAAACTGCAGGTACCATTGATGCTGAAGATGAGCATGCCTATAAATTCCAAACGGATTATAAATGGAACAATTGGGAGATTCGAGGTGCCTATACCGAAGTAGGACAGGGTTTTAATCCGGAAGTAGGCTTTTTGTTGCGATCTTCGTTCAAAAAACCGGAAGGTCTTGTTCTTTATCATCTAAGGCCAAAGAATAAGGACGCCAAAATCCTGGAGCATCGGCCTCATGTTTCTTACCGGGGTTATTGGAATTTTGATGGATTTCAAGAAACAGGTTTTTTGCATGTGGATAACCATTGGGAATATAAAAGTGGATTTGAAATACATACCGGTGTCAATTTTACCACCGAAGGCGTTGTAGATCCTTTTGAAATATCAGAGAATGTTTTTGTACAACCAGGAGTTTATAAACATGCGGAGTCGCAATTGGTGCTGATGACCAATAAGAGTAAGCCCATTGCTTTTAATCTGCGCTCGGTTATCGGGGGCTCATTTGGGGGTACGCGTTACCTGAACAGTGGTACATTGTCCTTTCGGCAAGGTGATAAGTTCAACGCTGCTTTTACCTATATGTACAATAAGGTAAATCTACCGGTAGGGGATTTTAACGCCAATGTTTTTATAAGCCAAATATCCTATTCCTTTAAACCGAACGTTTATATACAGAGTTTGGTACAAAACAATACCGTAGATAAACTGTGGGCCATAAATCTAAGGTTTGGTTGGTTGCAACGTGCCAACACCGGATTGTTTGTGGTTTATAACCACAATCTACAAGACGGTAGTCCTTTGAACAATAGTTTTATTGTCAAGTATACCCGAATGTTCGATTTGGTGAAATAGGTATTTTAATAAGAATGATACCAAGAACTATTGCAAATGATGGCCGAAAGACGCAAGACAGGCTCTGACGATCGACTTAGACTATCGTATTATTTAAAACCCTTTCGACTGTGCTCTAGGAGATCTTACGTGCTAGCTAAGACCATTTATTTTGTCGAACTCACGATATATTAATGTAAGGATCTGCTATTTCTCATTTTTTTAGGGCCGTACCAAAGCCAAAACCCGGTAATTGTAAAAATGAGCAGGGCGGTGGCCATTATAGAGGTGTAGAACACTTTTATCTGATCGTTCGAGGTTCCTAAATAATAATCAAGAATTGACCCATCATGAATGTTTTCAATAAGGTCGGCATACCTTCTGTCAATATGTAAAAGATTGCCGGTAGCACCATCGAGTTGAATACCCCATAAGTGGTCGGCAAAAACAAATTTTACGGTTCCTTTTTCCTTTCGTATATCAATACGGTCAATCAAGATAGATAGATCGGTGGAAATGGAATCATGAAGAACCATAATAGCTTTTCCATGCAAGCTGTCGATAGGTAACCATTGTTTTAAGTCAGTTGAGGTGCCGACATGGGTTTCGGCCAATAAAGTATCACTATGCTTTTTCCATCCCAATAGGAAACCAGTTACGGAAATAAAAAAGAAAAAGATGAACAAGGTTGCACCCGTGAACCGATGAATTTTTCGAAATATTCTTAAAACCTTGGCTTGTTTTATTCTTTTATTTGGATTCGTCATCGTCATTTTAGATTATCTATTATGTAAGACCCTCTATGTTCTGATAAGTGCCGTGTTGTTCAATGGATCAACAAGGTATACCAGTGATTTGCAATACGAGTGACCTGCAAAAATATCGTATTAAAACGAAACAATAAAATATTATAAATGTTAATGGAATAAGGGTAGGTAATCGAAATGGTCCTTACTTTTTAACTACACCAAGTAAAGTTATGGATTAGCTTTACTTACTTGTAAAAATTTGAATTGGCGCCCTACTAGTACCTTCCCCGATTTTGGAAAAATCACTTCAAAATTTCTTTAGGCACGTGTGTGCAGGTCGAGTGAACTTTTATAATAAATTAATCGGCTTTCTCTGCTAGGTGCTAAATGGATACATTTAATATTTTAGTTTTATATCAATTAACTGTTCTATGTCGTTAAAAATAGAATCATCTTTGATCTCTATACTAATCCCGCGCCCTTCCGCATATTTTTTTGCTTGATTCAATTCCTCTTTTATTTTAGCTGAAATCCCAGTTTTCATAATATTATTTATAGCCTTATCCCCAAATACAAATGCTACTTTAAAAAATTGGTCTCTCGGCAAAAAGTAGATTAGTGCTCTCCTTTTGTCTTTAATCCAAAAACTCCATCCGTATTTCTTGCCTGGAAAATTCCAATCAGCTATTCCCTTAAGGTATTTACTTAAAACCAAATCGTAAAGTCGTTTCCATAAATCGTAGGTTGCAGCAAGTTTTTCTACTAAATCCTTGTCGGTCGGTTTGACTGTTTTGTCCATAAAAATACTAGCGTCATCCATTTTTTATAAATCAACTTGCTGTCCTGAGATAAAAGGAATAATTACGCTTTGTATATTTAGTTCTGTTTTATGGTTTTGTATTTCAGAACAAAACGTTTGAGAATTTCTTTGGGTATCGGCGTGTTCAAATTACGTACGGTGGCAATCAGTTCTTCTGCTCTCTCGGCTGGAAAATAACCATGGTTTTTATAGATATTGATTCGCAGTATAAATTCTTCGGCATCTGCCTCAGGATGGAATTGCGTGGCATAGATGTTCTTTTTGACCCTGAACATTTGAACAGGACAAGGTTTGGATGTCATCAAAAGCACGGCTCCTGGGGGTAAATCATCGCAGGCTTCCTTATGACCTACCAAGGCCGAAAAATGTTTTGGTAAGCCCTTTAAAAGAGGGTCTTTTGCCCCATCATCCGTTACAACAAGGTCGACACTGCCAATGGGTTCAGGATATTTGTTGGAAATGTTGGCCCCACAATATTTACCCAGAAGTCCGTTTCCTGAACAAGCTCCCAAAAACGGAAAGTCCGCCGGTACCACACGGTCAAATAGTTGATTATAAAAGGCCTCGATGTCTTTTTGAATCTGGTTTTTGTTTTCTTGGGGTATACTCACATCAAAAGGACTGCCACCAGCAATGATGGCCGAGAAGTTATTGATGTTAATAGTAGGAATGCCTTGTTCCAAACGAATGCGATGTACTTCATCCCGCTCTAATCCACCAACGCGTAAAATAGCCTCAAACTCACTATCGGCAGTTTCATTTTCAGGGCGCATTTGTAAGATGAGAAACTTTTTCAAAGGGGGTATTTTACAAAATGGTTCTTAATACATTGTGTTGTCATTGGCTGAATGCTCCGGAATAAGTTGTATCGCGTCCCAATGTTCCACGATTTTCCCTTTGTTGTCAAATCTAAAGAAATCCATTGTTACATATTCCTCATTTCCTGGCCAGGTTTGATGTGTATGTAATGCAACAAGGTCACCCTCGGCAATGGCGCGAACAAATTCAATTGATTTATTGGAATACTCCTTAGACATGCGTTCAAAGTATGAGATAAATGGTTTTGTACCATCGCCAACCAAAGGATTGTGTTGTATATATTGTGAGCCTACAAATAATTCAACCGCTCTTCCAGGATTGCCTTCATATGCCATTTTATAAAATGCAATGGCGTTTTTTTTGTTCTGTTCTAAACTCATAATGTGAAAATAGTTTATCGTACACTGTTCACGTTCATATCCAAAGCTTAAATCCGAGTATAGCTTACAAAAGCAATTTGTTGACTATCTGGTGACCAAGAGGGCACATTTATGGTTCCTTGACCCCCAAATATTTTGGTCAATACCGTAACTTCCTTGGTTTCCAAATTCATGAGTCTCAACATCACGTGTTTATTAGGTGGGTGGTCACCTGCAGGTACATCGGTATTGAAGGTAACATATACCAACCATTTGCCGTCTGGTGATGGGTGGGCAAACCAATCGTTGTATTTATCCGTTGTAATTTGTACTTGATCAGAACCATCAGGTTTCATGCGCCAAATCTGCATGGTGCCTGTTCTGGTTGAATTGAAATAAATATACTTTCCGTCAGGGGAATAATCAGGACCATCATCCAGACCTTCAGTAGTTGTGAGCCGTGTCTCTTCTCCACCTTCAAAAGGAATGGTGTAGATATCATAATTGCCATTGCGCTCCGCACAGTAGGCCAGCATTTTTCCGTCTGGAGACCAGCCATGCCAATAGGAGGGAGATAATGAGGTTATTTTTTTTGGAACACCGCCATCAATTGGAATGGAATAAATCAATGATTGTCCTGTTTCGGTCTGATCACTAATGACCATTTGCGTTCCGTCAGGAGAAATACCATGGTCATTGTTTATTTTGTTTGCAAAATCTGTTGGAATCATTTCTGGTGTACCACCCTTCACAGGAATTTTATAAAGCAAGCCTTGACTATTATAAATCAAGGTTTTACCATCAGGTGTCCAATTAGGTGCCTCAATATGGTTTTTGGTATGATGCACAACGCTCCTATTTGAAGTGGTGATATCAAGAATTTCTAGGGTACTTTCTACTTTCATAGGTTGATTGGTGTTTTCAGTTATCGTATTCATGGAGACATTGGAAAATTTCATGGTTTCAATGACATCATTGTTATGTGAACTAACACCCAAACCAATATAAAATGGTTCTTCGAAACTCATTCTTAAAGAGCCACCTGCTAATTGTACATCGTTATTTTCATCTTTTAGCTGCATTGAAATGTAGTTTCCGACTTTTTGAATTTGAACATGTTTGGGGGCTAAAACATTCGATTTTATTTCATTGGTTTCAGCGCCTTTCATACTTCGGTACTGCATTGAAGTAAGTCCATCGCCATGCACAGCAATATCAACATAAGGGGCATCGGGTTCAAGACTCTGTCGTATCATCAAACATGCCTTTCTATGCGGGTCAAACCCTTCTCCCAACATCTCAATGGTGGCACCCAATGAAACATTACCAGTCATTTTTTTCCAGACGAAGTGAAACTCATCCGTATTGAACCACATATTGGTGCCACTACCGGAAATCGTATATGTACTGTCCGATGGGCTGAATGCTACTGAACCTTTATGATTTACACTACCTATATCGTTATTGCCCTCAAATATCCCGGAATTATTTTGCGCCACATTTTTTCCAATGAACAAGAAAAAAGCACAAAACAAAAGAACAGGTTGAAAAATTCCAGTGTTTTTCATATTTATATATTAAAAATTAAGGTTTTAAGGTAGTTAAAAATGCATAGATTTCCCACAGAATTATCCTATTTGTATTTGTACTTTTGCCAAAAGCAAATCAATGAAATCAAGAGCACTACAATTAGAGGCATTCGACCGTTTGTTGACCATAATGGATGAACTTCGTGCGCAATGTCCATGGGATAAAAAACAGACCATGCAAACGTTAAGACATCTCACTATTGAGGAGACTTACGAGCTGGGTGATGCTATTTTGGAGGACGATTTGGTTGAGGTTAAAAATGAATTGGGCGACCTGTTGTTACATATTGTTTTTTATGCAAAAATTGGTTCAGAAACGAATGATTTTGATGTTGCTGATGTGTGCAATAGCATTTGTGAAAAGTTAATAAACAGACACCCGCATATTTATGGCGATGTCAAAGTGAAGGATGAGGAAGAGGTAAAACAAAATTGGGAAAACATAAAGCTGAAAGAAGGCAAAAAAAGCGTTTTGGAAGGTGTCCCCAATGGATTGCCCGCCTTGGTGAAGGCAAATCGTATTCAGGATAAGGTAGCAGGCGTTGGCTTTGACTGGGAAAAGCCCGAACAGGTTTTTGAGAAAGTGCAAGAAGAACTTGCCGAATTAAAAGAAGAAATAAAAACAGGGAATACTGACAAGGTAGAATCTGAATTCGGGGATGTGCTTTTTTCCATGATCAATTATGCCCGTTTTCTGAATGTGAATCCTGAAAATGCCCTGGAGCGAACCAATAAGAAATTCATAAACCGGTTTCAATATTTGGAATCAAAAGCGAAAGCATCCGGTAAGACATTAAAGGAAATGACCCTTGGTGAAATGGATGTGTATTGGGAAGAGGCCAAATCGCTCTAGTCCAAAGCTGCCCAAATAAATTCTAGAACTTTATATTATGCATTCCATAGCGGAAGAAGTTATATTTACCTCCGCTAAATCATCCAACTTTGTTAAAGCAATACACCAAAGAGTTTAAATACAACATCAGATTATCGGTCCCGGTAATATTGGGCATGCTTGGGCACACTTTCGTTGCTTTCGCTGATAATATTATGGTGGGACAATTGGGAACTGCTGAACTTGCAGCGGTTTCTTTGGGAAACAGTTTTGTGTTCATTGCCATGTCCTTGGGAATTGGGTTTTCTACCGCAATAACGCCTTTGGTTGCTGAAGCGGATGGCGCCGGTAATAAGGCCGATGGAAAAAGTGCACTTAAGCATGGCTTGGTATTGTGCACTGTTTTGGGTTTGTCACTTTTTGGAATTATACTTTTGTTAAAACCGATTATGTACCTCATGAAACAACCACCTGAGGTTGTTGAGTTAGCGATGCCTTACCTTGATTTGGTAGCATTTTCATTGGTTCCATTGATTATTTTTCAGGCGTTCAAACAATTTTCTGAGGGCTTGTCCCAAACCAAATACCCCATGTACGCAACGATTATTGCAAATGTGGTGAATATTGTTTTAAACTATTTATTGATTTTTGGTTCTTTCGGATTCCCGAAAATGGGAATCGTGGGTGCAGCCATAGGAACCTTGATATCCCGCTTTGTTATGGTTCTCTATATCTGGTTTTTACTCAAAGGGAAGAAAAAATTCCATGATTATGTGACCGGCTTTAATTTCAGGCTGATTGAAAAAAGGGTCATGCGCAAGATCATAAGCCTTGGATTTCCATCGGCATTACAAATGTTCTTTGAAGTAGCCATTTTTACCGCTGCCATTTGGATTAGTGGTGTCTTAGGAAAGAATGCCCAGGCAGCGAACCAAATCGCTTTGAACTTAAGTAGTATGACCTTCATGTTCGGTATGGGTCTGGGTGTTGCAGCCATGATCAGGGTTGGAAACCAAAAAGGGTTGTTGGATTTTAAGGAGTTAAGGCGAATTGCGCAATCCATATTCTTTTTGACCTTACTTGTGGAGATTGTATTTGCTATTTTATTTTTATGGGGCAGAAATTGGTTTCCAACCATATATTTGGATGTAAATGATGCCAAGAATATGGCAGATAATACCGAAGTGATTTTCCTCGCAGGCCAATTACTGTTGGTTGCTGCATTTTTTCAAATTTCTGACGGAATTCAAGTAGTGGTTTTAGGAGCATTAAGGGGGTTGCAAGATGTGAAAATACCAACCTTAATTACGTTTATTGCGTATTGGTTAATAGGTTTCCCAATATCCTATTATTTAGGACTGCATACCGATTTAGGAAGCGTGGGAATCTGGATAGGACTGCTTACAGGATTGACCGCATCTGCGATTATGTTGTATATTCGATTTAATTATTTGACTAAAAAATTAATTACAGGTTAATTTAGAAAGCTGCAATGGAACTACCAAAATTCATATTAGGGGATAACACCGATTTACCTTCTGCCATTTTCGTGATACACACTGAATATCCGCGATTCATTATTAATTTGGAAGATGATGAGGTAGAATGGTTTGAGGATTTCACCAAAGAAGATGAAAAGGACTTGGAGTCTGAAACCCAAAGTCTTATAGAACAGGCTACAGCTTTTTATGATAGGGAAGTTTCCCGTTACGAAGACTGATCAATATGTTCGAAGAACTCATACAACTTGATAAAGAATTGTTTCTTTTTCTCAATGGATTGGGAAACTCCAATTGGGATGGGTTTTGGATGTTTGCAACCAATAAATTGAGTTCTGTTCCCTTATATTTTATTTTACTGGTTCTGGCTTATAAACAGTTGGGTTTAAGAAAGACACTTATTGTGCTTTTTACAGTTGCTATTTTAATCTTGGTCACAGACCAATTGGCCAATTTCTTTAAATACGGAGTGCAAAGATTACGACCCTGCTATGACCAAGAGGTGAACACTATTATGCGCTTGGTTAAAAATTCATGTGGAGGAAAGTTCGGTTATTTTTCTGCACATGCCGCAAATTCATTCGCCGTTGCCTCCTTTTTTACATTTTTATTGAAGTCCAAATTTAGGTATATAGGCCTGTTATTGTTCTTTTGGGCAATTATCGTTGCTTATAGCAGAATTTATATTGGTGTTCATTTTCCATTGGATGTATTGACAGGAGCGGGCATTGGGCTGGGCATGAGCTGGCTGTTTGCAAAGTTGTATATATTTGCACTTCACAAATTCCAACTATGATTTCAAACACCAGGTATTGGTTTTTGTTACTTCTGATTATTCTGGTGTACATCGCCGGAATGTTCGTTACACTCTTCGAAAATGATTCCGCACAGTTTGCAGTCATGGCCATGAGAATGGTTCAAGAGAATGATTTTCTTAGTCTTTTTAAAGGACCCGAAGAGTATTTGGACAAGCCACATATGCATTATTGGTTGGCTGCACTGTCCTATAAGATTTTCGGAATACACGATTGGGCCTATCGTATTCCAGGTATCCTGGCAACCTTTTTGGGTGCTTACAGTTGTTTTGGTTTGGGTAGCCTGCTGTATAACAAAAATGTGGGCAAACTTGCTGCGCTTATTTTTATGACCAGTCAAACTATAGTATTGGGAGCTATTGATGTGCGAACCGATGCTGTTTTGACAGGATTTGCCATTTTTGCCATATGGCATTTGGCAGCTTATATAGAGAAAAATTCACTTTTGCATATCATCCTGGGTTCTTTAGGGGCAGGAATAGCTTTTTCAACAAAAGGGCAAATTGCACTTTTGGTAGTTGGTTTGACTATACTTTGTCATTTGGCATATACCCGCAAATGGAAAATGTTCCTTAATTGGAGAGTACTGATCGGACTATTGGTTTTTGCCATTGTTATTACTCCTATGCTTTATGCCTACTATCATCAGTTTGATCTGCATCCTGAAAAAATAATACGCGGCAAGGGCGATAGGAGTGGTGTCTTCTTTATTTTTTGGGAACAGAGTTTTGAGCGATTGAGTGGCGAAGGTGTTGGTAAGAATAGTAGTGACTATTTTTTCTTTTTCCATACATTCTTATGGGTTTTTCTTCCGTGGACGGTAGTAGGTCTTGTTGCCTATTGGAAAAAAGCCAAAGAGCTGGTAAGTTCTAATTTCAAATACAATCCTAAAAGTGAATTTTTGACTTTGGGTGGAATTACATTAATATTCATCGTCATCAGTTTTGCACAGTTTAAACTTCCACATTATTTGAATATTGTAATGCCTTTATTCGCTGTTATGACTGCAGCTTTTTTAAATAATTTATTTAAGGAGGGAAGCCAAAAGTTAAAAAAAATAATGTTGGGTTTTCAGTATTTTATCCTAGGGATCATTTTCATTGCTACGGTATTTATTTGCTTTTTTGTGTTCAAAACCGATTCGTATTATAATTATATCTGGATGGGGATACTCAGTATTTTCATTGTGTACTACTGTCTTAAGCGTGAAGATTACTATTTTAGAATTATCACTTTAGGGGCCTTAGGTTCCATACTTTTGAACGGTGTATTAAACACGCAGTTTTATCCTTCTTTATTGGAATATCAGGGAGGTTCGGAAATGGCCAAAACCATTCAAAAGAACAATATTTCTACCGACAATATTTATAAGATTTCCCAAAACCATACATGGGCTTTGGATTTTTACAATAAAAAACCTGTAAAAACAGCATCAATTAATGAATTGGAAGGCAAAAAGGATATTTGGGTCTATGCCAATGACAAGGAATTGGCAGCATTAAAGGCCTCAGGTTTTGATTGGAATAAACAATTGACCGAAAAACAATTTCGGATTACACGATTACAAGGTAGGTTCTTAAACCCGAATACACGTAAAAAGGTAGTGAACAAGATGCATTTAGTGCA
Source organism: uncultured Maribacter sp. (assembly GCA_965367725.1). Lineage (GTDB taxonomy): Bacteria > Bacteroidota > Bacteroidia > Flavobacteriales > Flavobacteriaceae > Maribacter_A. The sequence continues at coordinate 24,794 of CBDUKE010000019.1, forward strand.
TATTTATTGAACAAGGGTCTTCAGCGTTATTTTCTTAAAGTGAAAAAGTATCCCAAATAATGATACAAGTGCGGTAATCAAAAAGAACACCATACTTATACTTATAGATGTATTCCCATCCAAGGCCAATAGGGTCGCCCCATAAAAGAAAGTCACTTCCCGACTACCTATTCCTCCAATAGTAAGCGGTAGTACAGAAACAATAGAGGAAACAAGAAAAATCAAGAGATAGGCAATTCGGTCAAGATCAATTGATAAAGCCTGTAAAATAAATACCACACAAATCAATTGCGCTAATTGAACCATGGCAGATAGGGATAAAGAACGCCAGAAAACCGGCAAAACAAAATTGAAAAACCTTTTGTTCAAATACCAAAAAACCAATACAGATAAAATACCTAAGGCACCAATTGGTATTTCAAATTTATTAAGCCAAGTGTTGTTTAAAAGAACTGCCAATACACAGGCGTAGATAAATAGTAATAACAATCCGCTAAGCCTGTCCAGGACCAATACTGAAACCATTTTTTTGGTATCTACTTCAAACTTCTTTTTGATCAAATACCCCTTATAGGCATCACCGCCTATACCTCCCGGAAGAAAGAGGTTATAGAACATGCCCAATAAATAGAGTTTTAAATTACTCTGCTGGGTGAGTTTTACACCAAGTTCATGAAAATATAGATTGAGTCTAACGGAAGCCAGAACTTTGGAGGTTACAAAAAACAAAATAGCCAATACAAGATAAAATGGATTGGTCTTTCTGACGATATCAAGAACCTCTTTGAAATCAACCTTTGTGAAGATGAAGTAGATGAGAATTGCACTAATGGCAATTTTGGCTACTGTGATCAATTTCTTACGCAAGCCCGTCTCCAACAGTAACTTTTTTAATTCTATAAGGCCTTTTCTTTTGCGATTCGTAATAGGTTCTAATAAGCAGTTCCATAACAATACCAATCGTAAATACTTGAATACCTGCCAAAATGAACATTAATCCGAAAATCAATAATGGTCGATTACCAATATCCTCTCCAAAGCCCCATTTAACAATCAGCAAGTAGATGTTTATTAGAACACCCAAGAAAATCATTAAAAAACCGAAAATGCCAAATAGGTGAATAGGCCGTTGAAAATATTTGCGAATAAAAAGCAATAACATCATGTCTGCCACCACCTTGAATACGCGTTCCAAGCCATATTTTGAAACTCCAGCATTGCGCGCATGGTGTTTAACGGGAACTTGTTTTATTTGGGCACCTTCCAAGTGGGCGAGCAACGTAATAAAGCGATGCATTTCACCATAAAGATTGAGGTCTTTGGCAATGTCCCTTGTAAAAACCTTTAAAGCACAGCCATTATCCTTGATATCAAGTTTGGTAACCCTTCGCACTAAAAAATTGGCAATTTTAGAAGGAACCTTTTTTACCAAGGAATCTTTTCTTTTTTGGCGAATCCCGGTAACCACATCAAATTCATCATTAACTGCAAATTCCAACATTTGCGGAATATCACTCGGGTCATTCTGCAAATCCCCATCCATGGTAATGATATATTCCCCTTCTGCATAATCCAATCCCGCTGCCAAAGCCAAACTCTGCCCGTAATTCTTCTTCAGTTCAATGAGGTGCACCTTATCGTCATCCATATTTTTGATCACTTTACGGGTATTATCCGTAGAGAAATCATCGATATAGATAATTTGATAGGAATATCCTTGAAGGCTTTCATGGATCTTTTGGGTCAATAAAACTGCATTTTCCTCTTCGTTGTATAAAGGAACAACTATAGAAAGTAAGGCATCTGTAATAGGCTGCATTAAGTTGATTTATGGTGGGGCAAAGTTATATTTTTTATTGATATGTCTTTACCATGGAATTTCGAATGTATTTTTGGCCGAAATGAACTTTGTCAATCCAAATGCTATTTGTTGATTGGCACCTTTATTTTGGTCTGGTCCCAAGAAAGAGCAAGGTACAGCTGTTCACCATCTTCAAAACCAATATTCAATTTTTCCTGTACCGTTTCTATTTGTTCTGAGGGGACTTCTATACTTACAACATCGGCCTCAGGATTGCGGGTAGTTTCTTTACCACCACTAAGTATGGTGACTCCCCAATCAGGAATTTCCTTATTGAATATAACTCCCCAACTGTCTGTTCCTGGTTTGGTCCAAAAGGAATAGGTTCCGGCCGGAAGCGTTTTATCAATTATCTTGATATCGGAGCCAGTCGTGAACGTTGTGGGTTCATTCGCTCCAGTTCGCCATACTACATCATAGGGTATCAATTCTCCAAATATGACCCTATCCTTTTTTGACGGACTTGAATAATTCACCGAAAGGTCCATACCGTTTTTAGTATAGGTGTTTGTTACTTGAGGACTATGTTTTTTTGTCTGCTCTTTCATATACGGCATACCAACAAAGATGACCAATGCGATTAAACCAACTACTACAAGCAATATCCAATTTATTTTTTTCATTATGAGATTATTAAGGTTGTTCGCCCTAAGTTACTAAATCAAATTTAAAGACAGATGCATTGCGATAGGTTTCGCTTGGCCTTAGAACACTACTGGGAAAATGATCATGATTAGGCGCATCGGGAAAATTTTGGGTTTCAAAACAAATGGCAGGGAAACCGGTCGGGGTATAAACTACCATCCCCCTTTGGTTAGTGCTGACTTCCATCGATATTCCAGATTTCTTGGATGATAACATGGCAGCAAAACTACTCTGGTCATCTGTGGCAAACGGAGTATCTAAGCGGGTAAGTCCTATTTGTTGTTCTGATAGAAAATCATATTTTGTGCCTATAACAGGTGTCAATTTGCCAGTGGGCAATAGATTTTTTTTGGTCTCGATAACTTCTGGACAATTCAACTTTAAGTAATAATGATCTATGATATTTTCACCATCCAACTTAAAATAGGAATGGTTGGTCAAATTGACCACAGTGGTCATATCAGTTGTCGCCTCATGGATGATATGTAACTCATTGTTGCTGATTTTATAGGTAACTGTAGCTTTTAGATTACCTGGGTAACCCTCCTCCAAATGCTTGCTAAAATAAGAAAGACGAACAAAAGGCTCGTCACCTTGGTTCACTTCCTCTATCGTCCAATATTTTTTTCCAAAACCTTCTTTTCCTCCATGTAAATGAATGCCTCCTTCAGTGTACAAAGAATAATTTTTTCGATCTAGCGTAAAACCACCATTTGAGATACGTCCTGCATACCTACCCACACAAGCGCCTAAACTTATGGTATCAGCGGGGTATTCACTGGGGTAATCGTAACCGACAACGACATTGGTGTATCTGCCTTCATTATCTTTTACCAATAATTTTTGGATGATGGCGCCGTAATCTAGGACTATCAAGGTAATGAATGGGTTGCTTATTGTAACTTGTTTCAAGGAAATGGAATTATTTGATCATAAAATTAATTGTTTTTTGCAACATTGACATATTTAAATCGTCCTTAGAAAAACAAAGCAACTGAAACCAACAACGAAACTATACAATGTTTCAAATTGACCTAGTAGAACAATGCAAGGCCAACGATCGAAAGGCCCAAATGCAGCTTTACAAGCAGTACTGTGAAGGTATGTTCTGTGTGGCCATGCGATATGTTCAGAATTCGGCTGATGCCGAAGATGTTATTCAAGAATCGTTTATAAAGGCCTTTCAAAGAATACATCAATTTAAAGGGGAAGTCACCTTTGGGGCTTGGTTAAAAAGAATAGTCATCAATAGGAGCATCGATTTTTTAAAAGCCAGAAAACAACATTTGGTTGCACTGGATGAAAATTATTTACAATTGGCTGAAGATGACGATTGGACCGTTGAAAATGATATAACCATAGATCAGGTGAAATTGGCAATTGGTCAGCTGCCAGAAAAGTATAAATATGTGGTCATGATGTTTTTGATTGAAGGTTTTGACCACCGTGAAATCTCACAGGTATTAAAGTTGACAGAAACAACAAGTAGAACTAGATTGTTGCGCGGCAAAAGCTATTTAAAGGAATTGTTAAAAGAGAAAGCATATGGCACGGGATCTTAGAAAATTATTCGAAGAAGAACAGAAAGAGGAACAGTTCGTTATGAACGAGGGGCATGAAAAAAGATTCATGGAACTTTTAGAGCAAGAATTGCCAAAACAAAAGGAATCTTCATTCCATATATTAAAAATTGCAGCTGTAATCTTAGTATTGGTTGGCATTGGAACGGTCTTATTTATGAGTAGGGAAGACTCAAATTTAAAAACTACCATCGTTGATAAAAACCCTGGCGAAGAAACCAAGACGGGTATTTCCTTGGGAGATCTTTCACCAGATTTAAAAAAAGTGGAGAATTATTATATGGCCACTATTAATCTTGAGCTTTCGAAATTAAATATCTCCGGAAATAATAAAGAACTGGTTGATAGCTATATGGAGCGTTTAGCCGAATTGAACGTTGAATACAAAAAATTAAATGAAGAACTTAATCAGGTAGGGCCCAATGACCAAACTATAGCTGCCCTTATAAAGAATTTGCAATTGAGGTTGCAATTATTACAAAAATTAAAACAGAAGTTAAATGAAGTACAATCATCAAAAAGCGAACAGTATGAAACTAATGCGGTTTAAATCAATCACAATGATCGTATCCCTAATGGTAATTGGGGTATATGGTCAAAAACAGAGCAAGACCTTTAATGAGGTATTCAATGTAAATGCCGAAACGGTTTTGGATATTAATACCAGCAATGCCGATATTGAATTTGAAACTTGGGATAAAGACCAAATAGCTGTAGCGGCAACCATTGAGCTAGATGGTGCCAGCGTAGAAGAAGCGGCAGCGTATTTTGAAAAAGACGGAATTGAAATCGTTGGAAACAGTAAAAAGGTTGAAATTACCACTGGGGTAGAAAATACTTGGGCCTTTAATTATGCTACAGGCGGGCTACACAATTTAAATATTGAAATACCAAATTTTCATTTTGAAATGCCCGATATATTCGAGATGCCTGAGATGCCAGAAATTCATATTGAGCAAATGCACATAGATTTGTCCGATATGCCAATGCCACCAGTCCCTGCCGTTGAATTTGATTATGAGGCCTATAAAAAGGATGGCGAAAAGTACTTAAAAAAATGGCAGAAGAAATTCGATAAAGGTTTTGATAAGGAATATCAAAAGAAAATGGAAGCATGGAGTGCCAAAATGGATGTTAAGCGGGAAGCCATGGAAAAACGTCACGAAGAAATGGAACAGCGGCGCGAAGAAATGATGGAAAAAAGATTAGAGGCGCAGGAATCAAGAATCGAGGCCCAAGCTGAAGTTATGGAAAAACGCGCAGAAGTTATGGAACAGCGTGCAGAAGAAATGGCAAGGCAAAGAGAAAAGTTATTTGAGGAACGGGAGGATCACAAAACCAATTCCAATATTTTTTATTATTCATCAGATGGGGAAAACAAGAAATTCAAGATTAAAAAGACCATAAAAATCAAAATGCCCAAGGGCGCCAAGATATTTATGAATGTACGCCATGGCGAAGTTAAATTGGCTGGGAACACCAAAAACATCAATGCTAGCTTATCGTATTCCACTTTATTGGCAGCGACTATTGATGGAGATCAAACCACCATAAAAACTTCGTACTCTCCTATAAGTGTCCAAAAATGGAATTATGGGTTATTGCAGGCTGATTATTCTGAAAATGTAGAATTGGATGAGGTACTCAACTTACGGTTGAGTACCACATCTTCAGATGTAACCATAAACAACCTTCTGGAAAGTGTGGTCATAAACAATAAAATGGGGCCAATAAGGATCCATTCTGTTTCCAAGAATTTCAAAGAGATCGATATATCGCTGCAAAATGCCGAATTGACCTGCGATTTACCTGAAACCGCTTTTGGTATTGAGGTTAATGGGACAATGTCTAAATTAACTACTCCGGCTGGATTGAATTTGAATCGAACTAAGCACAATAACACCACGGTTCATACTGGTTATAACCTCAATGGCAATAGTGATAAATCTATTGTGATCAATTCAAAATATAGCGAAGTAGTCTTAAAAGAATAACTGTTCATTAAAATAATATCCCAAACAAATACTTCCTTACCTATAATAATCTTCCTTTAGAATACTGCCCTTCAAATATCGATTTGCAATTTAGTCTTGTCGTACATCAGGAAGCGTTTTCCAAGATACGATCTCATCATTATACATGGCATCCAATCCCATTTGTACACAAATTGCCGCATTTGCTCCTGTTGTTATATTGGAGATAGGCTCCGTGTTATTCACTATATTTTCCCTAAAGTCACGTAAGGCCTGTTTGCTCGGATCTTCGTGATCAATATTCAAGGGGTAACCTTTTCCTTCGTCCCATTTCACAGTAGCTCCTGATACTCCATCTACCTCACCCATTTCCTTGTTTTTCTTCCCTTCGGGATAAAACCACGCTTTTACATAATCAAGAAGAATGGTGCCTTTATCACCCATGACCTTAATTTTATAGTCATCCATTGAGTTGCTGGTCAAACAAGTGAATTTAGCCTTTACACCATTAGGATAACTATAAAGAAGATGAATATTATCATAGGTTTCACGACCATCTTTCCAATAATCGATGCCGCCCATACCCATAACCTTATCAGGGGTTGATTCGGTCACCCAATTCGCAAAATCAATTTGGTGTGAACAGAGCTCGGCAGCCAGACCTCCTGAAAATTCCCTATACATTCGCCAATTGATGGCACGTTCCAATTCTGGACTGGGAACTGGTCTACGCCAGTTTCCGTTCCTGTTCCATTGACATTCAAAGGCTGCTATTTTCCCAATGGTGCCGTTTTTGATCATTTTTACAACGTGGGTATATAGTCGTGAACTATGGAATTGGTGCCCCGTCTGGAATATCTTATTCGAAGATTTAACTTTTCCGGCTAGCTGCTGAATGCCATCATAACCCTTGGCCATGGTCTTTTCGCAGTATACGTGTTTGCCAGCATCCAAGGCATCCATGGCAATTTTTGAATGGGTATTCAAAGGGGTCGAAATCAAGACGGCATCAATATCCGGGTTGTCCAATAATTTTCTGTAGTCCTTGTATCCCTGGGCTTTTCCTTCAACCTTACTCAGTCCGTTTTCCAAGCGAAATGGTAAGGTGTCACAACAGGCAATCACATTGAATTTATCAATTTGATTGATAAAAGGGGTTAATCCTGAGCCACGATCTCCCGTTCCTATTACGCCAATATTTACAGTATCATTGGCGCCACTGAAACTATCAATGTTTCCTAAGACAGCTGTTGAGGTGGCTACTGCTGCAGTGGCCAAACTACTTTTTACTACAAATTCCCTTCGTTTCATATTTGCAATTTTTTCCCTAACCTTCGAAGAATTCGATTCAAGGCGTGTTGTGTTTTTTTGTCTTGAAACTGCTAAAAAAGTAGCAGAATCACTAAGTAAAGCAAGTTAAAGCAATACGTTTTTAATCCTATTGATGTATGTATTGAATTAAGCTAATAAAGATAATCGCTAAAGTTCATATATAAAATAAAAGCGACTTTAATAGGTCGCTTTTATCGTTTTTGTCATCAAATGATAAATACCTAATGTCCTCCTTTTTTCAAAAGCTCAGGATATTTTGCTTGAAATCTTCTATATCTGGGAATTGAAATATTTATGATATACGGATTGTTCGGATTCAAACTTTCATAATCCTGGTGGTAATCCTCAGCATCATAAAATTTGACGAATTTTTCTACTTGTGTAACGATGGGATTTTTATAGATCTTATTTTCTGTTAGTTGTGATATGTAGTCCTCAATTATTTTTTTCTCATTATCATTGGTATAAAAGGCAATAGAACGATACTGTGCACCGTGATCGGGCCCTTGTCGGTTTAAAGTTGTTGGGTCATGCGAACCAAAGAATACTTTTACCAGCGTTGCAAAGTCGACCTCTTTGGAATCATAATATACTTTTACGGCTTCAGCATGACTGGTTAATCCCCGTCCTACCTGCTCGTAAGTAGGGTTATTTTCAGTACCTCCAGAATAGCCAGAGATTACTTCTTTTACACCAATTACGTCCTCCATGATGGCTTCAACACACCAAAAACAACCACTGGCGAAATAGGCAACTTCATATTTTTGTAGCTCTTCCTGTGAGAGTTTTACCTTTTTTTGACTTTGGATTTCTGAACTTGTCTGGTTCTTTTTCTTGGTGTTGGATTCGCAATGGGTGGAGAATAAGATGGATACTACCAAAAAGACAATTTTAAATACTTTCATTTTTTTACTTTATTTAAATGTAGGTAGTGAATAGGTATTACCACTTACAATTGTTGACGTTAAAATTTGTTAATTCTGAATTTAAAGTGAAATTGTTAGTTCTGGTCATGAATTCTTAATACTAATGATATTTGAATTATATAAGTATCAGACCAAATGAAAACTTCTCACATATGGTTTTGACACAGCTAATTTCGCATTTTCTAGCTGTTTGTTTTTTGGCCAGCGACTGCTGAAAACATAAAGTTAAAGAACTAACAACACTTAATTAATAACAATATCAAAATATTTCAAAAATCAAATGGTCTAAAGTGATGCTTTATTATGGAATTTATCAATTAAATATCCCGATTAAAAACACATACGCTCGGTAAGCGGTTTTGGGTATGGGAAACGTTCATCGAGCATTTTCTGCACTTCATCCGTATTTTTGTCAGTTACCGAAAAATAAGGGGTTTTGAACGTTTTACAACCTAGTAGGATACGCTCTGCTGCGTTTTTATTATATAAAAACGCAAGTCATGAAAACTATCTTAACTTTAATCTTTGTTCTTACAATCGGAGTAACAGCCCAAGCCCAGGATGCTAAGGTTGATGTTAAGGTAGAAACTGTTGAAATGACAATCGTTACTTCTACTACTAACGAGAACACAGTAGCTCGTTTGTACAAGTTCAAAAATTCAAGAGTAAAGAAAGCGTTGTCTTTTACCACAAAAAGAAACAAAGCTAAATTGGCTTAATATTTCAAATCCCTACTTAATAGTATATCAGCTAAAAACTTCATTGAAAAAATAAACCATTGAATTCCACGAACGTTTATTCGATCTTGGCTCAAAGAACAATCCCTTTTCCGGAAATTTAGCTTTAGGATTGGTAAAGGCATGGCCCGTGTGACCATATACATGCATGTTCCAATCTGCATTGTATTTGTTTAATTCGTGGGATAGCTTTACCATATCATCTGGCAACGCCATGGGATCTTCCCAACCATGTAATACTAGAATTGCACTTTTAATTTCCTTGTTCGGATGAGCAGGAGGTGGATCCAACAGCCCATGAAAACTTACCACACCACAGATATCAACTCCCGAGCGGGCAAGGTCTAATACGCATTTACCCCCAAAACAAAAGCCAATGGCACCGATCAGTGAAGCATTTACGGCTCTATGGTTCTTTAAGGCTTTGATAGCCAGTAGCATTCTTTCAAGTAATAATGGTCTATCATTATTCAATGCATCCATTAGTATTTGGGCCTCTTCAGGACCATTTGCCCTACGTCCTTTTCCATAATTGTCAATGGCGAATCCAACATATCCCAATTTGGCCAATTCCGTTGCTTTATCAACTTCAAAATCTGATTGCCCGCTCCACATATGGGAAACCAGAATACCGGGTTTGGGGTCCTTAATTGAATCATCCCAAACGATTACCCCTTCATATGGGTTTGCTTTGGCGTCTTTATAAATTATTTTTTCTTTGATGATCATTTTAATGGGATTGTATAGGTATATAATTAGCTTAGAACGTATTGACTTCAGCAATTGATATAAGGTATAATCTTAAAAGTAAATTTTTTTGATCTATATATTTTATTAAAATTATGTTATAACTATCTTAAAATTAGCATAAATAGGGGTTATGTTTAAGAATACTTAATAACTATTTTGGTAAATGCTATGTTTTACCTACTTTTTGCAGTAGGTTAGGCATAATTTTCACGACTACTGTAGTGTGGTGTGATAATTGACGAAAAAGAAAACACATACATTAACATAGATTATAATTATTATTATGGGTAGACCCGCAACAAAGCCGACTGAATTAAGAGACGGATTTTATATTGAAATTAGAAATAGAGGTTCTAAGGCTGGCGTTAAAATACGAAGAGATACTAAAGAACAAATGCTTTTGGCCATTAAGGGATACGAAAAGTCTAAGGATGTTGTCGTTATTGGCGAAGTAAGCAAGGGAAAGATATTGGATAAGGTTAAAAAATGAACCTTAATCAGGTAACTGTGCCCTCTTTGGATTTGGAAAAATCAATTCCATTCTATCAAAAATTAGGGTTGAAGTTAATTGTTAAGGCCTTACCACATTACGCACGCTTTGAATGTCCTGATGGGGATTCAACTTTTTCCATACATAAAGTCGAGGAATTACCAAAAGGTGATGGCATTTACATTTATTTTGAATGTAACGATTTAGATGCCCAGGTAGGTGAACTACGCGCAAACGGCATCGAATTTCAAGAATCTCCCAGCGATAGGCCTTGGCTCTGGCGAGAAGCCCGATTAAAGGATATTGACAATAATAAGTTGATTCTTTTTTATGGAGGTGAGCATCGTAAAAACCCGCCTTGGAGAATATCCCAAAATTCTTAAACTACTTTTGAATAGGAGAACAAAAGCACATATTTTAGTAAATAACAAGTTTATTTTTCCGATTAAAAACCTTTTTGGTCGGTAAGCTGTTTTAGGTATGCGTTACGTTCATCGAGCATTTTCTGCACTTTATCCAGATTTCTGTCAGTTACCGAAAAATAAGGGGTTTTGAACGTTTTACAACCCTGTAG
>CBDUKE010000020.1:0-34697 GCA_965367725.1 uncultured Maribacter sp.
TATTTTATCGATTTTTAGAATTGCACTTTTCACTTAAAATATTTTTCATCTTATTAATTTCGACAAACATTTCACTATATATTTCACTTTTTCTAGTATTTGCTGCCATATAAAAAATTGTTTCATCACGCAATCGATTTATTAAAATAGGGGAAGGATAATTATCTGAGACAAATTCATCAAAGTGCATTGATGTGGAATCTGTAGCTTTTATGACACCTGGAAAATAATGCCATCCATAGTTTAAGAAATTTTTCTCGGTATCAAAAAATAATTTAAGTGCATTTTCAGAATTAACATTAATTGCTTTTAAATAGTCATCCATTAAAGAATAATAGTAAAGTAAGTGTTTTTTTAGTTTTTGATCTTTTAACAAACCTAATCTCCCACTTGATTTTAAATCTTCAAATGTATCAATAGTGGGTTTAAATGTAGACACTGATTTTTCTATGGAGGCTCTCACAAGATTTTGAACCTCATTGGGTGTGAAACTTTCCCTCATCAATAATTCAAAAAGATTGTTGCCAGAATCTATTCGAGACTGGTTTAAAGCTGTTTTTTGATTAATCTGAATGACATCCTGTTCCATGTCTTTTAATAGACTACAATAATAAGTTTGCTCCAGATTAGTTTCTTTTCTTAACTCGTTCCAATTATTAATTGATAGTGCAATTAATATTCCAATAACAACAAGTACAATCTCTCCAATTGCATATAGAAGATATTTACTTAACTTATTTTCAGTCAGAAGTTTTTGTCTAATTTTTCTAAAGAATGGAATCATATGTTATTCAGTTTTTATGAAGGCTAACGGCAAGTATATGTAAAGTAGTCGATTGCGGGCTTCAAACTTATCAAACCAAGACAATTTTGAAGCGGCCAATAACCCTTGAATTTGCTATTATCACGTCTATTTTGTAAAAACAATGTTGTGTGCTGCAGATTTTACTTTTTTGTTGTTGAATGTAGAAAATTCATTTTCCATTGGTCATCCACTTTTGTGAAAGTTGCGCTTTCTATCCAATCGAATTTTAAGTCTAGAGTATCACTAAAAATAAAATCGCCATGAGAAAAAAATCGCATAACGCCCAACGAATTCTCCATATCAATATTGAAGTTGTCGAATGAATAATCTGCTTTATAAGGTGGATATGAATTTAAAACACTTATTATACTATCATGTGACCAAATTTTCCCATCTACATAGAGTGTGAAGTCTGGAGTAGTTACCTCCTTTATCTTGTCAAAATCTTTATTTTTTATGCCATCATAAAAATCGAACAATACTTGCTTTAGTAGCTCAGGTGATTTAGTTTGATTTTTCTGTTGGCAACTCACAACAATGCCTAACAACACCATAATTAAGATAATTCTTGATTTCATAATTTTAAATATTAATAATTAAATAAAAGTCATCAATTTCAAATGTTGCACACAACGTGTTTGTGTATGATTTCGTTGCGTGTTTCGGACTCTAATTTAGCAAATACAAACCAAATCGAATCCCGAAGCGTCGGGACGCGAGCCCCAACGCTTCGGGGTTCGTAAGTAGGCAGAAACCAAGCAACCCGCCAGTCCGCCCGTGCCGGTATGGACGGGAACGACTCTGTCGGGCTGGTTAACCAGCCCGTACCGAACGGCACCTGCCCGAATGTGGTCAGGCGGGCGTTCGGGCGGGTTATACACCTTGTTGTGAGTTTTTTTTTATTGCCGGAAATTTGATACTATTTAATCTTTTGCGATTTATATACATCGCGGAAAATCCTCCACTTATCCATCTCTTTTTTCCATACGAAAAGTGAATTTCCTTTACTCACAAGCGTTCCATTAATATGATAAAATTCAACATAAGCATCCTCTACAATAATGTTTTCGTTTCCCCAGATGTTTATTATTTTAAATCTTATATCAGTAATACTATCTCGTACTAATTCGTGAACCTCTTTGATAAGATTATCCCTACCAGCATAAGCACCAATTATTTTTGAATCTATTGTGTAAATATCTCCAACCGCAATTGAGTCTCCAGCTTTCAATGCATCCTCAAAATCCTTATTTCGTTTTTCAACGATTGCTGTAGCTTCAGTAACATCAAATTCAGTTTTACTATCATCTTGAGTTGGATTAATTTCAGATTTTTCAGTTTTGTTTTTACACGATACATTAAAGACAATTAATATGCTGAAAATTATTTTTATTAGTTTCATTTGTGGTTGGTTTAAAATGCTCACAACTGCTGGGCTATGATTAGTTGCGTGAGCGACTAAGATAACAAAAAAGAACAGCAGTAAAGAAATCCGGCCTGTCACGCTTTTGGGCGTGGTGGGATTTTTCAATCAAGCAATCCAGCCGTATAAAAGGAAGAAATCTTGCCCGAACAGGCCTTAGGCATGAGCGGGTTTAGGTTAGAGGAGGGTAGCTATGAATTATAGGCATTGTTGGCAGTAGTTATTTTTTATTTCACTAGTCTACTTATAATTAGTTATTCAGTAAGTACAAATTGCCACGATATACCGTATTTGTCTTGACACCATCCGAATTTCTTACCAAATCCGTAATCTCCATCACCTTGATAGCTGTCTAAAGGAACCATCACCTGACCACCATTTGAAGAAAGCATTTCGAAAAGTGTTTGTATAACATCATCAGAATTGTCACTTATTAAAAGTGAAACTGCGGGTGTAAATGACCAAGTATGATTATAATTGCTTTCAGAAACCAAATAATCAGTTCCATTTAACGTAAATTCTCCATATTTAATAAGCTCAGGTGTACCGCCTGCTTCTCCTTTCGAGTATTTTTTTATGCTTTTAATTTCCGAATTTGGAAAGATGGAAGTGTAAAAGTTTATCGCTTCCTCAGCCTTTCCACATTGGTCGCCTACAAATGTTAAAAATGTTGTTGTTGTCATGTTATTTATTCAATTCTCAATATTGGTTATTTTCAACTTTTGTCTAATTACTGGCAACAATTGGATAAACGTAATATTACGTTTAGCCCTTTTTCAGTAGTGCTAATCTAATGGATTTTTAATGTTTTCAAAAGTATTTGTTGCGACATGGGTGTATATTTCAGTTGTTTTGGTTGAACCGCGGCAGCTTTACAACAATACCCGTAACCCATTTTTTAGATTCGCCATATAAACCATCCATGAACTGATATTGGTCATTTCAAATACCCATTCCCCATCTTATCTTTAAGAACGTATCCAAAAAGCCACGAAAAATTTGGATGAACAACAATCAAAAAACTAAAAAAATGACCATTTTAGAAGCATATGCATCCGGCAAACATGAAAGTAATTTATCACATTTCGCCGCTATTGTAAACATGGCGAGTGTAGATGGCACTATCAGTAAGGAAGAAGAAACTGTTTTGAAGCGCATGGCCATTAAGCTCGATGTATCAGAGGAAGAGGCCAAACAAATCTTCAAAAATCCAAGGAAGTACCCATTGATCCCGCCTTATTCTTTAGAAGAACGAATCGAAAGGCTCCAAGAACTTTGTAGCATTATCTATGCCGACCATATAATCGATGAGGCCGAGCGAAAACTGATATTCAAGTATGCCATTGGGCTTGGTTTTAATACGGAACAGGCCAATGTAGAAATTCTAAAATGTATACGAATTTAAGGTGATATTATGCAGCTTGAGGTTAACTGTCATCCACAATTCGTACAAAAAAGCCGTTCGATTTGTTTATAAAATGCAATAACTATTAGCAGAAAATAAATGCGAATATAGACTCTTAATCTGCCCAATGGCTTTTATTTTCGCTACATGCTTATTGTATTGGTATGGGTTCTTTATGTCGGCAAATCCCATAAACGGGACATCCATTGTACCAAAAAGTTATTGGTGCTCAGGAATCGTGGTAAATCCAGACGCAGCGGTAAACATAATTGAAGGCCGGCCAAGAATTGAAGGTTCTGCTGCGCTAATCCACAAACCTATCAATATTATTAATCCAGTTTACGTATTGGCCCAGAAAAACTGTTATCTTAGAACACATAATTCAAAAAATAGAAAACGCTATGGCCAATCAATATATAGACTTGGATACCCTAAAATATTTACTTTATGAGGTACACGATCTTCAAAGTGTTTTGGAACAAGACCGCTATGCCGACTATGACCAGGCATCAGTAGAGCTCTTCCTGAATGCGGTCAAGGATTTTTCAGATAAGGAACTCTTCCCCTTCTTCCGCGAAATGGATGCCCAAGCGGCGCATTATAAGGAGGGCGAAATCATCGTACATCCCCAGGTTCGCAAATACATGAAAAAAGGGGGTGAAATGGGTTTGATTTCCGCCTTGTTCGACTATGAGATAGGAGGGTTGCAAATGCCCAATATTGTGGTGACCGCAGCCGCTTATATTCAAGAAACAGCCAATAACCAATTACCCGGCTATATAGGGTTGACCCTTGGCGCAGCAGAACTGATTGTGCATTTTGCCAATGCATCATTAAAAGACACCTATGTTCCTAAAATGATAACTGGCGATTGGGGAGGCACCATGTGCCTAACAGAGCCACAGGCCGGGAGTTCCTTATCCGATATTATAACAACTGCGATTCCCGATGGGGAGGGGTATAAAATCTCAGGTCAAAAAATATTCATCTCTGGTGGCGATTATCAAGGGGCTGAAAATATTGTCCATTTGGTTCTGGCCCGCATCAAAGGGGCACCAGCTGGCACTAAAGGCATATCCCTCTTCGTAGTGCCTAAAAAAAGACCTACGGCAAATGGTGACCTTATCCCGAATGATGTGAATACCCTGGGCGATTTTCAAAAAATGGGGCAAAAGGGGTATTGTACCACACACCTTTCCTTTGGCGACCAAAACGATTGCGAAGGCTGGCTCCTGGGCGAACCCAATAAAGGATTAAAGTATATGTTTTTGATGATGAATGGCGCCCGTATTGGCGTTGGTCGTGGAGCGGCGGCAATAACCATGGCAGCTTATCAAGCTTCCTTGACCTATGCAAAAGAAAGGCCACAAGGCCGCGGCTTGACAAGTACGGGCAAAAAGGATGTTGCACAGGAACAGACCTTGATCATTAACCACCCAGACGTCAAACGTATGTTGTTGTTTCAAAAGGTGGTGGCCGAAGGGGCCTTGAGTTTGGTTTTGTTGGCCTCTAAATACCACGATCTTTCCACCACGCATACTGATCCCAAGGAGCGGGAGAAATATTTGAATTTATTGGAAATACTGACCCCGGTTGTTAAGACCTATCCTTCTGAAATAGGAGCAGTTTCAGTCAGTAATGGCCTGCAAGTGCTCGGCGGTTACGGATTTTGCGACGATTTTATCCTGCAACAATATTTCAGGGACATTCGTATTTTTTCGATCTATGAGGGAACAACGGGAATCCAATCCCTCGACCTGCTGGGACGTAAGATACCCATGGGTAACGGAAAGGCGTTAGCGTTATTATCGGCAGAAATCATGAGCGCCATTACAGAAGCTTCTAAATACAACGAACTTGCACCCTATGCCAAAAAATTGGGAGCTAAATTAAAATTAGTCGAGGAAGTGCTTCAATTTCTAATGCCATTTGCCCTAAAAGGGGATTATGAACGCTTCTTATCGGATGCTACCGTATTCATGGAATTTTTTGGAAACATTCTTATAGGCTGGTTGTGGCTAGAGATGGCGACGAAGGCACAAAGTGCATTGGTTGCTGGCGATTCACGGTATACCAACGATTTTTTTAAGGGTAAGATTCACGCCATGAAATTCTATTACAAATACGAACTTCCGAAAACTACGGCACTGGCCGAGGTTTTAATGAACAAGGAGGTATTGACAGTGGCTGCGGATACTAAGATGTTCGCATAAAATAATTGGGTTCCATCCAAGGAAATAAAAGTGGGCAGCTTAAATCCTACAAACTAAACATATAACATGGGAGACATACATTCAAAATTTGACTTAAGTGGTAAGGTTGCCATTGTAACGGGATCAAGCCAGGGCATTGGTAAGTCTATTGCCCGGGGCCTGGCAGAGCAGGGTGCCAAAGTGGTGGTCAGTAGTAGAAAACAGGAGTCGGTTGATGCCGTGGCAGCAGCATTCAGGGCTGATGGGTATGAGGCAGTGGGCATACAATGTCATATTGGTGATTCCCAACAACGCCAATCGCTTATTGCTAAAACGATTGAGACATATGGTAGGATCGATATTTTGGTCAACAATGCCGCTATCAACCCCTATTATGGTCCCTTGGAAGGTTCAGATGAAGCGGTCTTCGATAAGATCATGGCAGTGAATGTCAAGGCGCCTTGGTTGCTTTCAAATTTGGCCCTCCCGCATATGAAGGAAAATGGTGGCGGCAGTATTATCAACATCTCATCGGTTGAAGGTCTACGTCCGGGATTTGGTTTGGGGCTTTACAGTGCCACCAAATCGGCTTTGATCATGCTTACGAAAAACCAGGCAAAAGAGTGGGGTCGTTATGGGGTACGTGCCAATGTACTATGCCCTGGTCTGATCAAGACCAAATTTAGCCAAGGCCTCTGGGCAGATGAGAAATTGGTGAGTACATTGACCAAAGCCTTACCCTTGAATCGCATAGGGGCCCCTGATGAAATGGCGGGTATGGTAATGCTTTTGGCATCTGATGCGGGATCCTATATGACTGGTGGGGTATATGTCGCTGACGGGGGGTATATGATTTCGGGATAACAATTAATGGTAATAAAACAGAGATACTATGAATTTTGAATACAGCGAAAAATCCATTGCACTACAGGAAAAGTTGAAACTTTTTATAGCGAAAAACATACATCCTGTTCAGGAGGAGGTCGAAGCATTCAATTACAACCCCGTCAATGCCTGGAAAAAATGGCCCGGCCTTGATGCCTTAAAAGAAAAGGCAAAGAAAGAAGGACTATGGAATTTGTTTTTGCCCAAAGGTTATGGTGCCTTGAGCCCAGGGCTTACCAATCTTGAATATGCGCCTTTGGCCGAGATTATGGGTAGAATACTCTGGTCTTCGGAAGTATTCAATTGCAGCCCGCCCGATACCGGAAATATGGAAGTACTGGCCAAGTATGGCACCCAAGCACAGCAAGATGAATGGCTACGCCCTTTGATGAAAGGAACTATCAGATCCGCATTTTTGATGACCGAACCTGATGTAGCTTCCTCTGATGCCACCAACATTGAAACGGCTATAGTTGCCGATGGGGATGATTATGTGATAACAGGTAAAAAATGGTGGTCCTCAGGAGCAATGGATCCCAATTGCAAGATTGCCATCGTCATGGGAAAGACCGATTTTGAAGCTCCCCGACACTTACAACAAAGCATGATTTTGGTCCCTTTAAATACGCCAGGATTAACCATAGAGCGCCCTTTGAGCGTTTTTGGGTACTACGACTCCCCAGAGGGGCATGCCGAGATGATATTGGATAAGGTTCGCGTGCCCAAAGCCAACCTCTTATTGGAAGAAGGCAAAGGATTTGAGATTGCACAGGGCCGATTGGGTCCTGGCCGAATCCATCATTGTATGCGTTTGATCGGGATGGCACAACGCGCTTTAGAGTTGATGTCACAAAGGGCTTCTGAACGTAGTCCGTTTGGTAGAACCTTGGATACTTATAGTAGTATCCGTCAAGAAATTGCCCATTCACGCTGTGAGATTGAACAAACAAGACTCTTGGTACTATCAGCTGCGGATAAAATGGACAAGGTCGGAAACAAGGAAGCTAAAGACCTGATCGCTATGATCAAGATCGTGGCGCCCAGTATGGCCTTGAAAGTGATCGACAGGGCCATTCAGATCATGGGAGGTAAAGGCGTATGCGGCGACACGCCATTGGCGCACTTTTATGCCTCTGCCCGAACCTTGCGGTTGGCAGACGGACCCGATGAGGTACACCTGAGTCAACTGGGAAAAAATACGGTAAAAAAATACACGAATAACTAGCATGTCTGAAAAAGAATTGACCAAAGCCGTTCGAAAAGGGGAAGAACTTCAGGAAGAAAACTTGAAGCGGTTTTTGGTACAGCAGAAGTTGATCAATAGTGAAAAAAGCGAATTGATCGTAAGCCAGTTCTATAACGGGTATTCCAATCTTACCTATCTGTTAAAAATTGAAGACAAGGAATATGTATTGCGTCGCCCACCCTTTTCAGCACCAAAACGAGGACACGATATGGGCAGGGAATTTAAGGTGCTACATAATTTACATAAGGTATTCCCCAAAACACCCAAGGCCTATGTGCATTCCGGGGATACCGATATTTTGGGAGCGCCCTTTTATATCATGAGTAAGGTAGCGGGCATCATTTTAACGGCCAAGGAGGCCCAGGAGCGAAAGATAGCTCCCAATGCATTTAAAACCATAGCGGATACTTGGTTAGATACCTTTGTAGAATTGCACCAAGTAGATTATACAGCTGCTGGTTTGGATACTTTGGGCAGGCCCGAGGGCTATGTTGAACGGCAAGTGACCAACTGGGGAAAGCAATACCTTGATGCGGCAACAGAAAAGGTTGAATCTGCCCATAAGGTCATGGGGTGGATGGAAGACCAGCAACCGAAACAGTACAATTACAGCTTGATCCACAATGATTATAAATATGACAATATTGTTTTTGCCGATGACCAATGGAAAAAGGTGGCGGCCATTTTGGATTGGGAAATGTGCACTTTAGGGGACCCCTTAATGGATCTAGGAACTTCTTTAGCATATTGGACGACTTCAAATGACGCTGATTTTATAAAACATGGGCTACCTTCCCCAACGGTGATGGAAGGCAATCCTTCCCGATCGGAAATAGTGCAACAGTACGCACTGAAGAGTGGCAGGGATGTAGACCACCTGACCTTCTATTTTGCCTACGGACTTTTTAAGATAGCGGTGATTGCCCAGCAGATCTATTATCGATTCAAACATGGGCATACCACTGACCCTCGCTTTGCCCAATTGAACAAAGTTTCGGCCTTATGTTGCGACACGGCCTGGCAAGCGATACAGAAAAAACGAATTGACAATCTATACTAAAGTTGTAATGTCTATGGAATTGGAAAATAAAGTAGTGATCATTACCGGTGCAGGCAGCGGAATCGGAGCGGCAACGGCCTCCCTGTTTGCAGAACATGGCGCTAAGGTCATCGTATCTGATCTTAATATGGAAAAAGCCCAAGGGGTGATCGATGGCATAAAAAAAGTCGGGGGTACCTCTTTAGCAATTCAAGCCAATGTCACCAAATTTGAGGAAGTTGAAGCCCTAGTCGCTAAAGCGGTAAATGAATATGGCCAATTGGATGTTATGGTCAACAATGCAGGTATTGGTGGCAAAAATCAAAAAAAGACAGCCGACCATACCCACGAAGATTGGCACAATGTCATTGCTGTGAATCAAACAGGGGTGTTTTATTGCATGCAAGTAGCCCTGCAACAAATGACTAAACAGGGCCATGGCAACATAGTGAATGTAGCTTCCCTAGCAGGATTAAAACCTTCGGGATACAACCTTTCTTATAGTGCGAGCAAATATGCCGTGGTAGGCATGACCAAATCAGCCGCCCTTGAATATGGCCGTAAAAATATCAGGATAAATGCGGTATGCCCTGGGTATACCAATTCGGCACTTTTAGACCAATTATTGGGTTCAAGACCGGATATGGGAGATACCTTAAAGCGTCTTATTCCTATGGATCGGTTTGGAGAGGCTGCTGAGATTGCAGAGGCCATTGTATGGCTAGCTTCCGATAATTCTAAATATATTACTGGGCAAACCATCACCTTGGATGGGGGAACATCATTGCTTTAATTATAAGGAACAAACCCAAAATGAATACACTACAACTCATAAAAAAACAAGATTACACGATTGTACAAATGAATCGTGGTAAGGTGAATGCCATCAATCATGAAATGGTACAAGAGCTCCGCCAAACTTTTGGGGAACTTCAGAGTGATCCCGAAGTAAAAGGCGTAATCCTTACGGGACAGCCGCATTATTTTTCCGCAGGCTTAGATCTGATCGAGCTATTTCAATACAACGAAGTACAGATCAATGATTTCTTTGGAGCATTCGGAACGCTATACCAAGAACTCGTACAGTTCCCAAAACCATTGATTTCTGCAATTACCGGTCATGCGCCGGCTGGAGGGTGTGTGCTGGCGGTAACTTGTGACAATCGCTATATGGCAATCGGGGATCAGTATGTAATTGGTTTAAATGAGGTTGCCGTAAACATTCAAATTTCCCAAAATTTAACCGAAGCTTATGCTTTTTGGATGGGAGAAGGTCTTGCAAATCGTTATATTTTAGAAGGTAAATTGCTTTCAGGGCAGGAAGCGGTAGCTGCGGGTTTGGTAGATGCTTTGGTGCCTTTGGAACAAGTACTCGACCATGCTGAACTTAAAATGCAGCAGTATATGAAAGCAGATCAAGAAATATGGGTGAACACCAAAAAGAAACTCCGAAAACATTGGCTCGGCAAGCTTGACCAGGATGCCGTAAATTCCCTGAAAGAAGCGGCAAACTTGTGGTGGAAACCCGAAATTCGTGCCAAGATGGAGGCGTATGTAGAAAGCTTTTCCAATAAAAACAAAAAATAAAAAAACATGAATAAACAACTGTTATTTGTAAAAAGACCGCAAGGCGAGGCCGATGCTTCAACCTGGTCATTAGTAACCAATCCCATTCCCGAAATAAAAGTGGGCGAGATTTTAGTGAAGCAGCATTATGTTTCATTGGATCCTGCTATGCGGGGGTGGATGAATGAAGGTAAATCCTATATTGAGCCCATGGCCATTGGTTCGGTCATGCGGGCTGGATCAGTAGGGGAAGTAGTAGCAGCTAAAAACCATCCAAATTTTAAAGTAGGGGATTATGTTTCTGGTTTTGGTGGCGTTCAGCAATATGCGGTATCAGATGGTACTGGTTTGTATACTGTCGATCCCAAGTTGGCACCACTCCCTACATATATTGGCACCCTGGGAATGCCAGGGATGACTGCCTATTTTGGCATTCTGGAAGTTGGTAAGATCAAAGAGGGCGATGTTGTGGTAGTTTCTGGAGCCGCAGGCGCCGTTGGGAGTATTGTGGGTCAAATAGCAAAAATTAAAGGCTGCACCGTAATTGGTATTGCAGGCGGAGCGGATAAATGCAAATATATTGTGGAAGAATTGGGCTTTGATGGTGCCATTGACTACAAAAACGAAGACGTAAAAAGCAGGCTAAAGGAAGAATGTCCCAAAGGTCTTGATGTTTATTTCGATAATGTGGGGGGTGAGATTTTGGACTGTGCACTAGCCAACTTACGAATGAACGCTAGGGTAGTTATCTGTGGAGCCATTTCACAGTACAATAACAAGACGGCAATAAAAGGGCCTAGCAATTACCTTTCCTTATTGGTCAACCGTGCTACAATGCAAGGAATGGTCGTATTCGATTGGGCAAATAGGTATGGCGAAGCTGCCATGGCCATGGGTACCTGGCTTGCACAAGGGAAATTAAAAAGTCGGGAGGCTATATATGATGGGATAGAAAATTTCCCCCAAACTTACAAAAGACTTTTTTCTGGGGAAAAACTTGGCAAATTGGTATTGAAAGTAATAGAAGACCAATAACGCATGAAGGCTATTCGATGTATAAAATACGGACCGCCGTCATCTTTGGTCATGGAAGAAATGGCAAGTTTAAAGCCTGGTGCCAATGAGGTTGTGGTAAGTGTCAAGGCTTGTGGAATCAATTTCCCGGACACCCTGATCATCCAAGGAAAATATCAAGTTAGACCTAAGTTGCCCTTTACGCCAGGTAGTGATATCGCCGGAATTGTAAAGGAGGTTGGGGAAGGGGTAGTCCACCTTAAAAAGGGCGACGAAGTTTTTGGATTTGTGGCCTATGGAGCGCTGGCCGAAGAAGTGGTTGTACCTTCAAATGCATGTTTCCCAAAACCAAGGAATATGGATTTTCCGGTGGCGGCATCCTTTATGATGGCTTATGGCACCTCATATCACGCCCTTAAAGACCGCGCTAAACTTTTGGATGGAGAGACCTTATTGGTATTAGGCGCTGCTGGTGGTGTTGGGCTTGCGGCAGTTGAGCTGGGCAAGTTGATGGGGGCAAAGGTAATTGCAGCAGCCTCTACCGATGAAAAATTGGAATTGTGTCGTGAATATGGCGCGGATCAGACCATTAACTATAGCAAAGTGGATTTAAAGGCCACGATAAAGGAACTAACAGGGGGCAAAGGTGCCGATGTGATCTATGACCCGGTTGGGGGGGAGTATTCCGAATCGGCTTTTAGGGCAATAGCTTGGAATGGTAGGTACCTGGTCGTTGGTTTTGCAGCAGGCACTATCCCCAAGATGCCTTTAAATCTTCCCTTACTGAAAGGGGCTTCGATAGTCGGGGTTTTCTGGGGTGGTTTTGCTATAGGAAATCCAAAGGCGAATATGGAGAATACCAAAGCTTTGATGCAGTGGTACGAAGAAGGAAAAATAAAACCCCACATCCATAGCATTTATAAACTTGAGGAAACACCAAAAGCCCTCGAAGAGATGATGGATCGAAAGGTAAAGGGCAAACTGGTCGTACAGATTTAAATATTTTGGTCCTTCCCTTAGATAAGGGGAGGTGGTTTCATGCCGAGGGAATGAAGACGGAGAGGTTTGAAAGCCCGAACCATAAAGTACTATTGAACTAAAATGAAACAGATTCTAGCCAGAGTTTATGCTGAGCATGGACGAAGGGAGCAAATAAAATAAAAGAAACCAATTATGAGACTAAAAGAGAAAATCGCTATAGTTACGGGTGGCGCCCGTGGTATTGGTAAGGCCGTATCCGAGCTATTTGCAAAGGAAGGAGCCACGGTAATTATCATAGATCTTTTGCCTCAAGGGCAGGCGGTAGCAGATGGTATAAAAGCATCAGGGGGAAAGGCAGAATACCATGCAGTTTCGGTAACGGATAAGTCTGCGGTTGAGGGTGTTTTTGCCAAGGTAAACGGGAAATATGGCAAAATAGATATTCTGATCAATAATGCTGGAATCACGCGAGACCGTACGCTCGAAAAAATGAGTGAGGCCGAATGGGATGCCGTTATTGAGGTGAACCTCAAAGGCGTATTTTTATGTACACAAGCTGTGGTACCCTATATGAAAGCCAACAAGTATGGTAGAATTGTCAGTGCCGCATCCAATGTTGGCCTGCGTGGTAATTTTGGCCAGACGAATTATGCTGCAACCAAGGCAGGCGTTATTGCCATGGCAAAGACCTGGACTGTTGAATTTGGCAAGCACGGTATTACTTCCAATGCCATTGCTCCTGGTTTTACCATGACTGATATGGTGAAGGAGATACCGGAAGAGCATTTTGATGCTATCAAGGCAAGCATCCCCCTACGTACAGTAGCACAACCTATAGATATCGCCTATGGGTACCTCTACCTTGCTTCCGATGAAGCGCGGTTTGTTTCAGGGATTTGTCTAACCATTGACGGAGGAACTTCTAGATAATAAGAAAATTATGGCAAAACTGGAATTGGAAAATTTTGATGCCTTCAGAGCAATGGAAGGCCAACCTTTCCCGAATGGGGATTGGCTCGTGATCACCCAGGAAATGATCAATGATTTTGCAAAAGCTACGATGGATTTCCAATGGATTCATGTAGATGTGGAAAAGGCTGAAAAACAGTCCCCTTTTAAAAAACCCGTAGCCCATGGATTTTTGTCCGTAGCACTTTTGTCTAAATTGCTGGGAGACATTCTGCACGTTAAATCTGCCACATTGGGGGTAAACTATGGCTTGAACAAAGTCCGTTTTCCAAGTCCAGTTCTAGTGGATAGTCGCGTCCGCTTAACCGGCGGCATTCAAGTAATTGAACCTTACGGTGAGACTGGTCTTAAAATTACATGGAACTGCTTGGTGGAATTGGAAGGAAGCGTTAAACCTGCCTGTGCGGCTGAATTAATCTCGCTAATGTTTGAGTAGTTGCTGTAGTATGGTACTGTAATTTGAAGGGGTCCTCGGGTTTTAATTAATTTTTGTAAATTCATTGATAACAATCATAGACCAAACCAGTGACTCGACTTTTTGACCTCCTTTACCGTCAATTACAAAAACACCCATTGGAAGCTTCCGCTAGTGGTCGTGATACCTTAGGTAATTGGAAATCATATAGCACCCAAGAACTTTTGGACGCCTCAGAACTGGCGGCTTCCGGTTTATTAAAACTTGGACTTACACCCGGAGACAAAGTAGCCATTGTGGCTTATAAAAACAGACCTGAATGGTTGATTATGGATTTTGCCATACAAATGGCAGGTATGATCAGTATTCCATTATACCCCACAATCAGTAGTTCAGAATACGAATATATTTTGAATGAGGCTGAGGTTAAGGCCGCTTTCTGCGGCGGACTTGATCTATACGATAAACTTTCGCATACCCAAAAGAATGTTCCCGGCTTAAGCCATATTTACACTTTTGATGAGACTAGTGGCAACCCCTTTTGGGAAACCATATTTGATACAGAAGGCCTGACCGAAATGGAAAAAATAAGGCAGACGATCAAAAGCGAGGACCTTGTTACCATTATTTACACCTCTGGTACCACCGGAAACCCAAAAGGAGTCATGTTAACGCATGGCAATATTATGCATGTAATTATTAAAACATCGGCACTTATGCCCACTGAAGAAGGGGAAAAAGTAATCAGTTTTCTACCCTTATGCCATATTTTTGAAAGAGCGGTTTCATTCGCCTACTGCTATAGAAATGTATCTGTTTACTTCTGTGGCACGGACAACCTTAGTGGTCCGAATGGCGATTTGATTGATGTTAGACCAGTAGCTTTTACCACGGTGCCTAGGCTTCTTGAAAAAATCTACGAAGCTATCTATAATAAGGGTCTAGCCTTGGAAGGTGTTAAGCGAAAGCTATTCTTCTGGGCATTGGGTCTTACCGATGCTTATGAACTTGAACAAAAGCTTTCATTCACAGCTAAATTAAAATGGAAAATTGCTGATATATTGATATTCAGTAAATGGAGGGCTGCCCTAGGTGGAAATTTGAAATTGATTTTTACAGGAGCAGCGCCATGCTCTCTAAAGATCATGCGGGTTTTTTGTGCAGCGGGAATCAATATAAGGGAAGGCTACGGTCTTACCGAAACTTCCCCAACTTTGACCGCCAATAGTTTGGAGCCCAATGGTGCCGTGCTTGGAACCGTAGGAGCGGTCATCGATGGTGTGGAATTGCTAATCGATAAATTGGGAGGCGATTACAATGAGGATGAAGGTGAAATTCTGGCCATGGGCCCCAATGTCATGTCAGGCTATTATAAAAAACCGGAAATCAATGCACAGGTATTTAAGGAAATCGACGGTAAAAAATGGTTTTGTACAGGTGATATTGGAAAGTGGGTCAAGGGCCCCAATGGGCAGGATTTTTTAAAGATAACAGATCGGAAGAAAGAATTATTGAAGACATCAGGGGGTAAATATGTTGCTCCGGCACCCATTGAGAATAGGATCAAGGAAGACTTTCTAATTGAACAAATGATGGTTGTGGGCGATAAGCAGAAATTTGTATCGGCGCTTATTGTTCCTGCGGAAGAAGCCTTGAAGAATTGGTGCCTCCATAAAAAATTGGGGTGGACAAATTTGGAAGAAATGGTATCGCACAAAAAGGTGATTAAAAAGTATCAGAAAATAATCGATAAATACAATCCCGAATTCAGTCATATTGAACAAATAAAGAAGTTTCGATTGATTGCTTCCCCATGGCTACCACTGCATGAAGACCAATCCGAGGCAGAATTGACCCCAACCTTAAAACTAAAAAGGCGGGTAATTCGTGAGAAGTTCAAGGCCGAAATAATGGATATATATTCATAATAAAGTACAATGCTGCCCATGGCCCATGCATTCAAATTCATATTACTTTGAATAGGAAAGGGTTTTTAGCTTACTGTTGTAAAAACATCTTGTAAAGGTTAGGTATAATATTAAATTTGTGCACTTAATCAAATGCTATGATCAATAGAGGATTGCTACTATTTTTCTTTCTAACATGCTGCATAATTCCTAATCTGGTTATAGGACAAGTCGCCGTAAGTGGTGAGATAAAAGATGCAGAGGGTGTTCCTTTAGCGGGCGCACATGTTTTATTGACCCCTGGCAACCATTTTGCTACTTCAAATGTTCTGGGTCGTTTTAAAGTCCCCGGTTTAAATTTGGGTGAGTACTTGTTATCCATATCTTATCTCGGGGTTAAAACATATAGTGAAACTTTGAATATTGAAGGGCCCGATATTGAAGTCAATATTATATTGGAAGATGACCCCCTTGCCTTACAAAGTGTGGTAGTAACCGGCACTTTTGAACCACGTAGCAAGCTGTCATCAAGTACAGCAATAACTACTTTGGAGTCAAGAGCTTTACGACAATCATTTCCAAGGGGAGCTGCTGATTTGTTGCAGGCTATTCCCGGAACATTTACTGATCCTTCAGCAGGCGAGGTTTTTACAAAAGTATATGCACGAGGTATATCTGCCTCGGCCGAAGATGATATGGGATGGTATTATGTTTCACTTCAAGAAGATGGTTTACCCGTGAGCTTGGTCCAACATTCGTATTACAGTCCTGATATTTTTCATCGGTATGATATTACCACAGAAAGGGTGGAGGCTATTCGAGGAGGTAGTTCGGCGATTACAGCATTGAACGGACCTGGTGGTATCTATAATTTTATTTCCCAGGGACCAAGGGATGTTTTAGGTGGCGAAATACGACTACAAGGAGGTTTGCAAGGGGATAATAATTCGCTGTTAAGGATTGATGGGTCCCTTGGTGGACCGTTGGGCAATAATTGGTTCTATAATGTTGGTGGTCATTACCGTACCGATGAAGGAGCCCGTAACACTGATTTTACATTTAGTAAAGGGGGACAATTAAAGTTCAATGTTCTCAAAAGACATAGTAAGGGTTATATTAAGTTTTATGGCAAATTGCTTGATGATTTTACGAATCGCTATACTGGGGTTGCCGCTACCAATTGGGATGATCCTGAAGCGGCTTTTGGCCAGGACTTTAATACCACGGCCCTTTTAATGCCTGCTTTTTCTGCCAATGTCCCCGATGGAAGAAGATTAAATGAGGGTGCTACGAATCATTTTGATCCTTCACAAGGTGTACATGCGCAGGACAAGGCTTTTGGGGTGGATATCTTACAAGAACTTGCTAACGACTGGTCAGTGAGACTCAATGTAAAGCATTCGCATAAGAATGCCAATTGGCAGACTGCGATTAGCAATGCATTTGTTAGCTTGGATAACCCCTTGGCTTATTTTATCAGTGGCGCCCAATTCCCAATAGGACAAGTTGTTTTCAAAGATGCTGTTAATGGAAATGAATTAGCCAGATTGGACAATAGCGGGATTTTGGCTGGTGAATCCATCCAGTATTTAGGAACGGGAACATTGCCAAATGATGCCATTATGGGAACGGCTTCCTGGCTCAAGCAAAATAGGTCGGATGAATGGATGAATCAATTGACTTTTAGAAAAAATGCAGAAAACCATGATTTGACCTTTGGTTTTGGGTCTGGTTTTTCAGATACTTCCCTATTTACCCAAGGTAGCTTTGGCTATGTTACCTATGAACCTAATCCTAGAATGTTACAGGTAACTTTGGAGAACCCCGGACAACCGGTATTGGCTTTGTCCGACTCAAATGGCTTGAGCAATTACGGAGGTTTGTTTTTCGATAATTCCAGAGCAGATGTAAGCCAATTGGCATTTTTTGCAAATGACCGGTGGCAATTGGAAGATCGTTTGCATTTAGATATTGGTTTACGATATGAGTCCATTGGTCATAAGGGGAGCAAGGACCAAGCGGCACCGTTTGAACAGGACGGCGGCTATGACGGGGACCCAACCACGGCATATGACAATGGAATCCTGATGCCAACAGGGGCAAGGGATAATTTTGATTTCAATTACAACTACCTTTCTTATTCGGCCGCTTTGAACTATAAATTCAATGATCATGCCGCTATTTTCACCCGTTTTTCTTCGGGTAACAAAGCGCCTGAGTTAAATTATTATTTCAATAACTTTTCTGGTGTCCCAATAAATCAAAAAGGGGAAGTCCAAGAAATTACCCAAGCAGAAATTGGATTAAAATATAGCAAGAATCAATTTTCAGCAATGGCCACAGCTTTCTGGAGTCAACTAAAAAACATAGGAATTGCTGATTTTCAGTTTGACCCGGATGATGGTAGCGTGTTTTATGCCCCAATACAATTCAATGATTCCCGTACTATGGGTCTTGAATGGGAAAGTGCCTATACACCAATCCAATATTTGACCTTTAGTTTCAATGGTACGCTACAGCGCCCAAAAGCAACAAAATGGACGGTTTATGATGCCGGTGGTTCCGTTGATTCAGCCGATGATACGATTACCGACTATTCTGATAATACCCTGTCCTTTAATCCAAAATTGATGTTTAATCTGGGAGTTGATTATCAAAAAGACAAGTTGAACGGATTTTTAAAATGGCAATTTATGGGCGAGCGGGAAGGTAATATTGCCAATGCATTTCAATTACCTGCCTATAGCATTTTCAATGCAGGCATTGGTTACAAGATCAATAAAAATTGGTCAGCCAATGTGGTTGTAACAAATCTTTTCAACTCGGAAGGACTTGCGAACTTCTTTGGAGCCAATAGTTTTGGAGCAAGTGCGAATGGTGCAACTGATGACTTCATTCAAGCTAATCCAGATGCTAGCTTTATTGTGGTGCCGGTTTTGCCTAGAGGTACACTCTTGAGTTTGGATTACAAATTTTAGAAAGGTCCGCTCAAAGAATCATTTTGCTCATGGCCTCATTTGTTCCTGGGCAATAGGATTTTCCCGTCTTAACAATGAATGTGCTGTACTGCTAATACTCGGTTGTGGGCAACACTTCTTCATGCGCGACACTTTTTATCTTGCGTTTTTTGACCCAAAACAATAAAATAATAAAAAGAACAATTAATACCCCGGGAAACAAGGTCATTGTTTTGAGGGTTTCCTGTCCTGTTGTTAATTCCAAAGCATCTCCGGTAAGTCCCATAGAGGTCGCTTTTTCTCTAGCATTATCAATCCAGATTCCAAAAATAGGCTGCATGTTCGCGGTCATGAACATACCTATTGCACCGACAACCGACATGCCCAGGGCACCACTTTTTGGTATTTTTTCTGCTACAAAGCCTATCATATTAGGCCAGAAATAACAAACACCCAAGGCGAAGATTACAGCGGCTACATAGATCATGGATCCGGTTTGGGTACTGAGCAAAAAAATACCCAAGGTAGCCAATACAGCCGAAGCAAGAAGTACGCCTGTTTGATCGAACTTATGTACAAAATCCCCTCCGAAATATCTTCCTATGGCCATTATACCTGTAATTAATGCTAGAATCAGCATGGGTTCGGCTCCACTTTTTGAAAGCACTAATTGCACCCATTGTGTTGGTACAAACTCGGTTATAGCTGTCATGGCCATACAAATGGCAATAAAAATAAAAAGCGGAGAGGCCATTCCTTTTAAATTTCCTTTTAAGGTTTTTGCATCTTCTACCCTTGGCTTTGGAAAGGTCTGTCCAAAGAAAATAAAGGCATAGATAAGGGTTGGAATCAAAATAATCCAGATTTGCACTTGCCATCCCAAATTCATTTCCGTCATAACATAACTAATCAAACTACCCAAAACAATACCTCCTGGGAACCACATATGAAACCTGTTGAGTAAAGTGTTCATTTTTTTTCCAGTAGCACTATCCGCTATCATGGGATTACATGCTGCCTCAGTACACCCATTACCCAAACCAATAAGTAAGGTTGAAATAATAAGTCCCCAATAACCTCCAGAAAATATCGTCAATACAATGCCTAAGGTGTGCGCTACAAAAGCGAATTGCATAATTTTCTTAGGACCAATGGTATGATAAGTCAAACCACCAATGATCATGGCGATGGGAAAACCAAAAAACCACATTGAATTAATGTCTCCTAACTGTTTGGCAGTTAGGTCAAAAACCTCACCCAATTCGGGAAGTACTCCCGCTCTTATACTAAATGAAAAAGCTGTTGTGATTAGAGCGAAACAGCTACCGTAAAAAAGTCTATTTGCATTTGGTGCGGCCCCCTGTGTGGAGTTCTCCATAAGATAAGTTGTTTACGGTTGGGTTGTTGGTGAATTCCATGATTGGAAATTGCGAATTAATTTAACCCCTTTTCAGCTAATATCATAATAAAATGATGTATGTACGGTATTAATATCAATAAATGCATAAAATGTATTGGAATCCAATAAATACTATGAGGATCAAATCAATGCAAAAAAAGGAATCTTTATAGCTAAGGAGCTTTTGTTGCCCCTAAAAATCACGAAAACGTATTAGCGTGATTTTGACTTCATCCAATGTTGAAAATCATAACGAAATCAAGTCATTGAATTGTGTCTTTATAAAATGAGCAATACCATGGATTTCATTGTCAATAGTTTTTAATAAGTATCCAAAAAATAAATCATAAAAAAAGGTAGATTTGATCCAATATTAGTATAAAAGAAACTGTACAAAAGGTACGGTACTATTAAATCAGATAAACAGCATCAAATGAACAAAGAAATTAATCTGCAATCGGCTGATAATATTAGAGCACTGGCTGTAGCAATGGTTGAAAAGGCAAAGTCAGGCCACCCAGGTGGTCCTATGGGAGGGGCAGATTTTATGCATATCCTTTATTCTGAGTTTTTCAATTACGATCCCAGTGATATGACGTGGCCATTCAGGGACCGTTTTTTTATGGATGCTGGGCACTTATCTACTTTGATGTAT
Organism: uncultured Maribacter sp.; assembly: GCA_965367725.1. GTDB lineage: Bacteria > Bacteroidota > Bacteroidia > Flavobacteriales > Flavobacteriaceae > Maribacter_A. Next base: position 20,859 of record CBDUKE010000020.1, read on the forward strand.
GCGCAATACTATTTGCTGGGTAATTATGAAAAGGAAGATGTTGCCAATTTTAGACAATGGGGTTCAATAACACCTGGCCACCCTGAGGTCGATGTTGCAAGGGGCGTTGAAAACACTTCAGGGCCTTTGGGTCAAGGGCATACCATGGGTATTGGAGCTGCTGTAGCGGCTAAGTTCTTGCAAGCCCGTTTTGGTAAATGGATGAACCATAAGATTTACGGATTTATATCCGATGGAGGTGTTCAAGAAGAGATTTCACAAGGGGCAGGTCGAATTGCTGGGCATTTAGGATTGAATAATTTTATAATGTTCTTTGATTCGAACGACGTGCAACTTTCGACGATGACAGATGAGGTCACAACTGAGGATACTGAGATGAAATACAAAGCTTGGGGCTGGAAAGTAATCAATATTGACGGTCACAACCATGATGAGATAAGAAAAGCCTTGACCGAAGCAAATGCCGAAACTGAAAGGCCTACTTTGATTATCGGCAAAACCATAATGGGTAAAGGTTGTGTTACCGCTGATGGTAGTATGTACGAAGGGCATTGTGAACTACACGGACAACCCATCGGTAATACGGGTGCAGATTATGAAAAAACGCTTATAAACTTAGGTGCTGATCCAAACCAGCCTTTTGATATCCACTCAGAGGTAAAGGAATACTACAAAGGTGTTTTGGCAAAGAAGAAAGCGAAAGCTTTGGCTAAAAAGGAGAAAATCGATACATGGAGAAAGGCAAATGAAGGTCTTGCCAAAAAGTTGGATTATTTTCTTTCTGGGAAATTACCGAAATTGGATTTTGAATCTATTGCACATAAAGAAGGCTTGGCTACCAGAGTGGCTTCCTCCAACGTGCTGGGTTATTTGGCCGAAAATGTTGAAAATATGATAGTTTCCTCAGCGGATTTATCCAATAGTGATAAGACTGATGGATTCTTGAAAAAATCATCGGCATTAAGAAAAGGTGATTTTTCAGGCGGATTTTTACAAGCCGGCGTTGCAGAATTGACCATGGCTTCCATGGCCAACGGTATTGCCTTGCATGGTGGTGTAATACCCGTAGTGGCGACATTCTTTGTTTTTTCAGATTATATGAAGCCAGCAATACGCTTAAGTTGTATTCAAGAACTACCGGTAAAGTTTGTTTGGACCCATGATGCTTTTAGGGTTGGGGAAGACGGCCCTACGCACCAACCGGTTGAGCAAGAAGCCCAAATTAGATTGTTGGAAAAATTGAAGAATCACAGTGGTGATCAAAGTTTTGTTGCATTGCGTCCGGCAGATTCAACAGAAACTAGTGTGGCATGGAAAATGGCTATGGAAAACACAAAAACGCCAACAGGATTGATTCTTTCCAGACAAGGGGTTAAAGATGTACCTGCACAATCGGGCACAAGATATGCCTCGGCTTTAAACGCTGAAAAAGGAGGTTACTTGGTAAAAGAAACTGCCAATCCTGATGTGGTGTTGGTAGCAAATGGTTCAGAGGTTTCAACTTTACTGGAAGCTGCAGCTATTTTAGAAAAGCAAGAAGGATTAAAAATCAGTATTGCTTCAATACCTTCAGAAGGTATTTTTAGACAACAATCAAAAAGCTATCAAGCAAGTATCATCCCTTCTGATAAGCCGGTTTTCGGACTTACGGCAGGCTTGCCGATAAATTTGGAGTTATTGGTAGGGTTTAATGGAAAAGTCTTTGGGCTAGATCATTTTGGGTATTCAGCACCAGCTAAGGTATTGGATGATAAATTCGGTTTTACAGGAGAAAAAGTAAGTAATGAGGTTTTAAGTTTCCTCAAAGGGAAATAATCCCTTTATGAATTGTATTAAAGGGACTTATTCATATAGGATGAGTCCCTTTTTTTGTCCTCAAGCAGATTTTCTTTGTGATATTGGCGGCGATAATCAAAAGACATTTTGATATTTTAAAGTATATTCAAGCAGGAAAAACAAAGCTAAAGGCTTAGTTAAACAAATCCCTGTGCTATAATATGGATACATTCATTGACTTTTTTGCCAATCTGACAAGTCTTCAAAAACTGATTTGGATTGTTGGTATGTTGACCATCTTCTGGCTCCTTGAAGGGGCTTACCCATTGCGAAAATTCGATTATAAAAAATGGGAACATGCCAAGCCCAACCTTATTTTGTTGGCAACAACGATTATAATAAATGTTCTTTTTGGACTAGCCACTTTGGGTATATTCAATTGGTTGGAACAAAGTCAATTTGGGTTGTTGAACATGGTTGAATTACCAGTTTGGGTCGAGATGCTATTGGCGGTAATGCTATTGGATTTTTTGGCGCAGTACGTAGTTCATTTTTTGTTGCATAAAGTTAAGTTCATGTGGCGTTTTCACATGGTGCACCACAGTGATACCAACGTAGATGTGACCTCGGGCACAAGGCATCATCCCATAGATTTTATGATGAGGGAAACATTTGCATTACTAGCTATTATTATTGCTGGTTTGCCGTTGGCTTATTACGTGTTTTACCGCATTTTGACAATTCTCTTCACTTATTTTTCCCATGCCAATATAAAATTACCGCTTAAGTTGGATAAAGCGATAAGTTTGGTTTTCATTTCACCAAATACACATAAGTTCCATCATCATTTTGAGGTACCGTGGACAGATACGAATTATGGCAATATCTTTTCAATTTGGGATCGGATTTTCGGAACTTTTGTTTATCACAATCCTTATGATATTATATATGGTCTTGATGTTTTGGATGAAGAAAAATCAAATGACATCATGTACCAATTGAAGGTACCTTTCAATTACTCTAAAAAAATAGATAACAAAATCCCGAATTAATAAAAATTGTAACAAAAAACGGTTCTAACTTGCTCATTTTTTGGCATTTTATGACTAAATTGACGGGTGCTTTTTAAAATTATTTCCACTGTTTAATCAAATCTATAGTATGAAAAATGCAAGTAAAGACAAGAACAAGCTTCTTGTAAGCGAAAACTCAAGAAGAACTTTTGTTAAAAATACAGCATTGCTTTCCGGAGCGATGGTTTTACCAAGCTTTCAAATGGATGCAATGGTAAATATTTTCAACGACAAAAAATTGAAAATTGCACTTGTTGGTTGTGGCGGTCGTGGAACCGGTGCTGCCGTTCAGGCATTGAATGCTGATGAGAATGTTGAGTTGGTCGCAATGGCCGATGCTTTTGAGGATAGATTAAAAGATAGTCTAATGAACATTTCAAAAGAAATGGGTGAGACTAAGAAAGTAAATGTTAAGGATGAACATCAATTCGTTGGTTTTGACGGGGCTAAAAAAGCTATGGATTTGGCCGATGTCGTAATATTGGCAACTCCTCCTGGTTTTAGGCCTGAACATTTTGAATATGCTATAGATAACGGGAAGCATGTTTTTATGGAAAAACCCGTTGCCACAGATGTACCTGGTATACGTAAGGTATTAGCTGCCGCGAAAAAAGCAAAAGAAAATAAATTGAATGTGGTCGTTGGTCTACAAAGACATTACCAAACCAGCTATTTAGCCGCCATAGATCAATTGAAACAAGACAAAATAGGTAAGATAGTTTCTGGGCAAGTATACTGGAACAGTGCTGGTGTATGGGTACGTGAAAGACAACCAGGACAATCTGAGTTGGAGTATCAAATGCGCAACTGGTACTACTTTAATTGGTTATGCGGCGATCATATTCTTGAGCAACATATTCACAACATAGATGTTGCCAACTGGTTTATTGGAGAAACCCCTATTTCCGCCCAAGGTATGGGTGGTAGACAAGTGAGAACAGGTAAAGATCACGGTGAAATATTTGACCATCACTTCGTGGAGTACACCTATCCTAGCGGTGCGGTGGTAGCTAGCCAGTGCAGGCATCAACCTGATACCATGCGTAAGGTTTCCGAGTTTTTCCAAGGTACCAAAGGAACGGTTTCCACCGCAGGTGATAAAGTTGAAATGAAAGATTGGGCTGGTAATTCTATATTTGACCACAGAGGTAAGGATGATCCAAATCCTTACCAGGTTGAACATGATAAGTTATTCGCCTCGATCAGAAACGGAGGGGTTATTAGTGATGGTGAACCCGGCGCAAAAAGTACTATGACTGCAATCATTGGTCGCATGGCGACTTATTCTGGTCAGGTTATTACTTGGGATGAGGCAATGAAATCCGAATTGAAACTGGTTCCAGACGGATTAACATGGGATTCACCAGCACCTGTACAACCTAATGCCGAAGGTTGGTATAAAATACCAATGCCTGGCAAATCGATTGTAATGTAAAGGCAGAATTTATTGATAATATGAATGTATTCAAACAACTATTGTCCCTACTTCTACTAGGGACAATAGTTTTTTCCTGTAAGGACAAGGCACAAGGGGAAAAGCAAACTACACAAGTTAAAAAACCCAATATCATTTATATTTTGGCTGATGATCTGGGTTATGCTGAGGTTGGGGCTTATGGCCAAGAAAAGATTGAAACTCCCAATATCGATGCCTTGGCAAAAAACGGAATGATGTTCACACAACATTATTCGAGTGCTCCTGTTTGTGCCCCGGCCCGCTATATGTTAATGACCGGTAAACATGCAGGTCATGCATACATACGTGGTAATTCAGAGTGGAAAGAAAGAGGGGATGTTTGGGATTATCGTGCCATGGCCAAGGATTCAACCTTGGAAGGCCAAGGGCCAATGCCTGCCAATACCATTACCATGGCAAAAAGAATGCAGGATGTTGGTTATACAACAGGAATAATTGGCAAATGGGGCCTTGGAGCGCCACATACACAATCAATTCCCAATGAAATGGGTTTCGACTATTTCTATGGGTATAATTGTCAACGACAGGCACATACCTACTATCCATTATTCCTTTACAAAAACAAAAATAGGGTTCATTTGGCCAATGATACCGTTGCGCCAAATACCAAACTACCTAAAGGCGCTGACCCCAGTGACCCAAATAATTATAAGTCTTTTACATTGAATGACTATTCCCCAGATTTAATGTTCAAGGAGTTGACCAATTTTGTCGATACTAACAAAGAGAAACCCTTTTTCCTGTATTGGGCTACACCAATACCACATGTGGCTTTACAAGCAGACAATAAATGGCTTGATTATTATAAAAACAAGTTTGGCAAAGAAGAACATTATTTGGGTGAAATGGGCTATTTTCCGCATCAAAACCCGAGAGCAGCCTATGCTGCGATGGTTTCTTATTTAGATGAGAATATTGGTAAACTTATTCAACAATTAAAAGATGAAGGTATTTATGATAATACCTTAATCGTTTTTACTTCGGATAATGGGCCATCATATGCTGGCGGTGCAGATCCCGGTTTTTTTGAAAGCGCAAAACCTTTTAGGGGTGAGTATGGCCGAGGTAAGGGCTATTTGTATGAAGGAGGTATCAGGGTGCCAATGATCGCATCCTGGCCAGGTAAAATTAGACCAGGCAGTAAGAGTGATCATGTTTCGGCCCATTATGATATGTTGGCTACGTTTTCAGATGCAGCGGGTTATAATTTACCGGAAGGATCAGATGGAGTAAGCATTATGCCAACATTACTCGCAGATGAAAACCAGAAAGAACATGAATTCCTATATTGGGAATTCCCGAGCTATGGGGGTCAGGTAGCTATGAGAATAGGGGATTGGAAGGTGGTGCGACAAAATCTGAAAGATGACAAAAAAGAAGCAACCCTTGAGCTATACTATTTGAAGGATGATCCAACGGAAATCACCAATGTTGCAAATGAGCATCCAGAAATTTTGGAAAAAGCAGCTGAGATTTTTGCTCGGGAAAGAACTTCTCCTGAACTGGAAGATTTTAAAATCCCTGACATAGCTGATGGTTTGTATAAGAAATAATGGTGTTATAAGAATTATTCGACTGAAAATCCATAAATGCAAATTGATTTATATTCCTGCAACACTTGATTTATGAAGATATAAATATCTTTACACTTATTGTGAGACTACCATGAATTCAAAATTTAAGTTGCCTTTTGCTTTAACATTGTTTCTGTCTTTCACCATTGTTTTTAGTTGTAAACAAAAGAAAGCTCAAGATGAATCGTCGATTACTGAAGTTACAACCGGGAAATTAGAACAAACCATAGTACCTGTACTGATAATTGAACAACCTGAGGATATTAAAACACCTAAAGGAATGGTCTGGATACCTGGTGGTGAATTTATACAGGGGGCCGTGCCCCAGGATAATATGGCTATGGCCCATGAGAAACCAGCCCATAAAGTGGCGGTAGATGGGTTTTTTATGGACATTACTGAAGTAACTAATGATGAGTTCAAAAAATTTATCGATAAAACGGGCTATATAACGGTGGCTGAAAGAAAAATTGACTGGGAGGAATTGAAAAAACAGCTCCCTGAAGGCACGCCTAAACCCCATGATTCTATAATGCAACCTGGTTCTTTGACCTTTAAGAAAATGCAAGGTCCTGTACCTGATCTTTATGATTTCTCACAATGGTGGCGTTGGACAATTGGAGCCAATTGGAAACAACCCAATGGCCCAGGTAGTAGTATTAAGGGCAAAGGCAACTACCCTGTTGTACATATTTCATATGAAGATGCTTTGGCATATTGTGAATGGGTAGGAAGGCGTTTGCCAACAGAGGCAGAATGGGAAAAAGCCGCGCGTGGAAACAAGATGGCAAGCACCTATTTCTGGGGTGAGGATCCTTCTGTGTTATCGCAGATGGCCAATACTTGGGAGGGTGAATTTCCTGTAATGAACACCCAAACAGATGGTTTTGAAAATAGGGCACCGGTAAAGACCTATCCGCCCAATGAATTCGGTTTGTATGATATGGCCGGTAATGTTTGGGAATGGACAAGCGATTGGTACAATACGAACTATTATAATGAAGTCTCTTCTAACAAAGAAGTAATATATAACCCTTCGGGGGCTGAAAGACCATATAACCAAAGAGATTCATATGCCAAGGAAAAAATAATGAAAGGCGGTTCTTTCCTATGCAATGCATCATATTGTGCTAGTTATCGAATTTCATCTAGAATGGCAACTAGTATGGATTCATCCTTGGAGCATTTAGGACTTAGAACGGTGGCTACGGTTGCAATGGTTAGGAATATGAACAATAAATAGACGAAAAAAATGCAGTTTTTAAAAAAATTTAATCCTGAACTTACGGTTGATTCACCGGGTAGAATAAATATAATAGGGGAACATACCGACTATAATATGGGGTATGTGCTTCCAACAGCTATTGAGAAGAAGATTACCTTCAAATTTCAAAAAAATGGTTCGGATAAAATCTGCCATGTCTATAGTAAAGGTTATGATACGGGTTTTGAACTTTCTTTGGATAAAATTGAGATAAGTAAGGTAGCATGGGAAAACTACATTTTGGGTGTTTTAAATGAGATATTAAAGCGGAGCGATAAACTTAGGGGTTTTGATTGTACTTTGGAAAGCCATGTGCCCATAGGGTCTGGAGTTAGCTCTTCCGCTGCATTGGAATGCGGTTTGGCATATGGACTAAACGAATTGTTCGATTTAGGACTGACCAAAATGGATATTGTGGAATTATCACAGGCCGCTGAGCATACCTACGCTGGCACCAAATGTGGTATTATGGATCAATTTGCATCTGTTATGAGCAAAGAGGGCCATGTGATTCTATTGGATTGTGAATCCCTTGAATATTCCTATATCCCCATAAACATAAAACCCTACAAGTTCGTACTATTGAACACCAATGTATCTCATAATTTGGCCTCAGGGGAATACAATGTTAGAAGAGCCCAATGCGAAGAGGGTGTAGCCGTGCTTCAGAAAAAATATCCTGAAGTGAAATCGTTGCGAAATGCAACAATAGACATGTTGAACGCTATAAGAAATGAACTTGATGAAACAGTCTACAACCGTTGTTCTTATATAATTCAAGAGAAAACAAGGGTTTTGGAGGCTGTTGAGGCGCTTAAGGCCAATAACCTCAAAAGAGTTGGTGAGCTACTCTATGAAACCCATGATGGACTCAGTAAAATGTATGAAGTGAGTTGCCCAGAGCTCGATTTTCTTGTAGCCTTTTCGAAGAAATATGATTCGGTTTTAGGAGCAAGGATGATGGGTGGTGGTTTTGGTGGTTGTACCATTAACCTTGTGCATGAAGATGCGATTGAGGAATTCGTGAACGCTGCTAAAGCCGCCTATGAAAAAGAATGTAAACTTAAACTGACTTGGTTTGAAGCGAGTCCCAGTGAAGGTACATCAATCGTAAAAAATTAATAGGCACACCCATTTTAATAAAAACCCACAAGGTGGTATCGCGACGGATCAGGATGAAAATATCATGAAGGCTTTGTCCAAAACCCAATATGGTATTATTAAGGTAAAAGAATGTTATACTTTACATATTGGAAAAAGGTTTATTATATTCCAAGGCAGTGATTTCAAGATTCAACCAGTTGAAATCCCCTGAATTTAATTTCCAAGTGACCTTGCATTTATATGGAATTTTTATTCCGTTGAATTCTTTATGGTCGACCATTTCAATCAACCATTTTTCCAAAACAGCATCTTCACCACTTCCGTAATAACGCGCTGTTTCAAAAGACAGGATTTCACCTTCATTGGAAAATTTGAAAATTCCTGAAACGGATTTTCCACCAATGGTCAAAATAGCTTTTGCGCTTGTTGGATCAATAGCTTCCCACGCTATGTAATCATTAATGGCTGCTGAAGGAAACCAGCACATTTCTGCAAGGTATCGCTGCATACTGGCAGCATTGATTTTTTCATTTCCGCTCTCATTTACCACAGTTATCATTGAGAATAGCTTAATTAACATTTCCCCTTCACCATTTGTCAATTTGTCGCGTCCATTCATAAATACAAAGGGCAGGGGTTTTACTTGTGTTTTCCAGACAAATGAAGGATTAACACAATTAAAATATTGGTTTGCAGTGAAAGCCATCCATTTGCCATCAGGACTGGTTTTCATTTCACCTTCTTGCAATAGTCGAACAGAAACCGCCCTATCAGTTTTTAATACTCCGGAACTGATCAGCCATTTTTGGACGATGGTCGGCAAATGTTTTATACCATCCTCCTTGATTTGAATCGGCTGTTCCAGATTTATATTTTTAAGTATTTCCTGGGTTTCATTACCGACCATCCTATTAAATTGAAGTTCACCATATCCTGAAAGACTAGCCATGAGAATGATTATGTTGGCTATGGTTCCAAACTTAGCATCATTCCAGAAAACAATAATCAATATTTGTGATAGAAAAACAGCGATAAGGCCCAAATATGGCCACCATTCCCTTTTTAAGAGCATCAATACCGCGATAGTAACAAAAAGAAAACTTATGAGCAGCCAAAACATCCCAACAGGTTTGGATATGAATTGCGTTAGTTGATTGAAATTAGCCAATCCATAGGCTTTCAAAAAACCCATTAGATGAATTAATCCATGCAGTAGCACTAAAACAATCAGAATGGTTCTCATAGCCTCAGTTGATAAAACCATATATCGGTATTGGATAAAACTAGGCAAGAATTTATATAAACCCAATGATAAAAATCATTTTTCAAAAGCGCTTTGCAAGGAAGTCCCTTGACAAATAAAATCAGAAAATTTACTTTTTATTTTCACATACTGATATATGTCATGGTTTTGTTTTGATAAAGATTTTAGCTTTATATTTATCTTAAAACTACATACTATGACAATTGATATTCAATATGTTCAAATGCCTACCAGTGAAGCAATGGATACACTAATGACAGCTAAGCTAAATCGTCTTGCCAATAAATATGATTGGATCATTAGGGCACGAGTTCACTTTAAACAAGAAAACGATCCAACAGGAAAGGGTAAGATCTGTGAAATTGAACTCAGCGCTCCCGGTCCCAGATTATTTGCTCATTCCAATGAAGATGATTTTGAGAAAGCGGCCGCGAAGACCATAAAGGATTTGGAGAAACAATTGAGTAAAAGAAAGGCTATAATGAACAAGCACTAATACCTTTAAATAGAATTAACCCAAATAATTCAGCAACTATGAACAAAATACTTATACCTATTGATTTTTCTGAGTTCTCGGAAAACGCATTGGAAGTTGCGGCCAATTTGGCCAAAAAATTTAATGCGGATTTAATAGTGCTGCACATGTTAGGACTTTCTGAAGCTATTTTCACAAAGGACGAAACCCAGGAATTTATGGAGGCGCAGTATTATATGAAGTTGGCGAAAAAGAGGTTTAACGCCTTTTTGGATAAACCTTTTTTAAAAGGAATCAAAGTTTTCGAAATTGTTCAGAACTATAAGGATTTCAATGAAATCAATAACATTGTAAAAGAACAGGATATTGATCTTGTTGTTATGGGATCTCACGGAGCTAGTGGATTAAGCGGTTTATTCGTTGGTTCAAATACTGAAAAGGTGGTGCGAACCTGTGAGGTTCCCGTACTCATAATTAAAAAACGCAGCGAAAATTTTGATATCAAGGACGCCATTTTTGCCAGCGATTTTGAAGTGGAAAATATTACAGCCTACCAAACGGGCCTTAAATTTTTTAAAATGCTTGGTGTCAATGTGCATTTAGTTTATATAAATCGTCCAAATCAATACTTTAGAAATAACATCGAGATTAATGAGCAAATAGAACTGTTCATGAGTGTTGCCCACCATGGTGATACTACTAGCGATGGTAAGGTGACAATTTTGAATGATTATAGTATAGAAGAAGGTGTTTATAATTATGCAAAAATGGTTAAAGCCGATATTATTGCGCTGCCAACCCATGGAAGAAAAGGTTTGGCACACTTCTTTAAAGGAAGTATAGGTGAGGATATTGCCAATCGTGCCGACTTACCGGTAATTACAATTAAAATTTAAATCAAGTTTCGAGAAGCATTTTTAGTTTTGCCAAAACAATTAATTCTGACTTGTTTTTCTTGGCATAAGAAGAGGCTATACCTTGTGTGGTATCCCATATGAGTTTTCTTAAGTCTTCATTGAAAAGTTGTTTATGTTCATTGAAGAATTCCTGGAATTGCATATAACAGGTCTCACTTTCTGCTCTTGTATTTTGTAATTCTTTGAAAATTGTAAAAATTTCTTGATGACCGTCTAAAACAAGTCCGTTTGGTTTAGAATCAGGGCTGTCCCATCTTTGGAGAATGTTGGTTTTTAAGGCTGCTATTTCTTCTTCTTCGATTTTCTTGTCTGCCATGGCCACGGCATAAAAAAGTTTGCCAAGATTTTCAAGAAGTTTGTTTTTGGGTTTTTCCATGGCAAGGGCCTTATTTAGTTAGCACTATATTTTAATTTTAAATATATAACGCATCTTGTGGTTCTTTTTGGATAAGCCGATTTAAAGGATATCCAATTCTATAAAGCTCTTGTTTTACCTTATCGATTGCAATGCTATTATCATATACAAATGATACGGTCTTGTTTTCAAGGTCAATGTCCAATATCCTAATATCCATAATCCTACTTAGGTTACGAACAATAATATGTTTGCCCCGATCTGAATTTAATTTTTCTATTAGGGCGATTGCTTTCATAATGATACGGTTTTTGTGAATTATAAAAGTAACATGGAAATATGGTATTCGGAATGATATTAATCAGTTTGAAAATGAAGTCTTTTTAATCTATTTGTATTTGATCTAAACAATAATGAATACGGTACTAGCCATAGATATTGGAGGGACATTTACCAAAATTGGTATAGTTGATGCTGCAGGGGAAATATTGGTTTCCAAGGTATTCAATACAAGGTCAAAAGAACCTTTTGAATCATTTTTAAAGGAATTGGTCGCTGAGATAAACGAGCTTATATCCAGATTTGGTGCTAAATCCAAAATCTTGGCTGTTGGGGTAGGGGCGCCTAATGCCAATTCGCTAACTGGAAATATTGAAAATCCACCCAATTTAAAATGGGGTAAAGTAACTCCATTAGCCAAATCATTGGAAAATGTATTTAAACTTCCCGTTTTTATCGCCAATGATGCCAATGCGACTGCCTTAGGTGAGTTGAAGTACGGAATGGCCAAGGGGATGAAAAATTTTGTGGTATTGACCTTGGGCACAGGTTTGGGTAGCGGAATTATTGTCAATGGGGCGCTTTTATTGGGAGAACACGCTCAAGCAGGTGAAATTGGCCATGTAAATGTTGACCCTAATGGTAGGCAATGTAATTGTGGCTTGCAGGGATGTTTGGAAACCTATGCCTCCGTTACAGGAATAAAGCGGACTGTTTTTGAACTAATTGCGGAGATGAGCCTAGATTCGCCTTTACGCAGCATTAGTTTTGATGACCTAACAGGGGAAAGTATTGCCAATGCTGCTTTGGCAGGGGATAAGCTGGCTTTGAGGGCATTTGAAATCACGGCCCAAATTTTAGGAAGTAAAATGGCCGATACTGTCGCTCATTTAGATCCAGAAGCCTTTATACTGGCCGGTGGACTTAGTAAGGCAGGTGATATTCTGCTTAATCCCGTAATAGCGAATTTAGAAAAAAACCTATTCGTTGCTTATAAAGGTAAAGTAAAGGTATACCTGTCAAATGCGCCAAGAAATGCAGCGATATTAGGACCCGCTGCTTTGGCCTGGATACAATTGGATACGCTTCAGTAACCATTTATTACTGAAGTAAATGTTCGAGACTTTCACTATCCATAATATGTTCGGTGACTGAAAACACCTGTTTTCTGTTTTCCCTTACGGTTTTATAGAATTTGGCAATATCATCTTCAAGTACTTGATGTTCATCACGGAAAATCCTTGTATCGTGCTTAAAAGGATCATCAATGGTCTGTGCGATATGGGTAAGATGTTCTTCGACCCTCTTTATTAATTCCTTTCCTATTTGCTTGTCATTCAAAATACTTTGTCCGATGGATTTTACGGCTTCCAGATTCTCTTTTTCTGTAATCCAGATAAAATATTTATTCAAAAGCTTATGCAGAAAAAGCAAATCTTGATTGTAGAAGGTTAAATCGGATTTCCAATGTTTGGTCAAAACATATAATTCTTCCCATTCAGTGTTCTGTATAAAATTGCCTTTGGGTCTGGTTCTATAATTTTCCATGTGATTGCTTTTTGAATTCAACATTTTTGAGGTTGATTAAAGTTAGCTCCAACCTACAGGAAATTATATGATAATTGTCATAGACCTCATTCGAAAATACGGTTATTGATTTACTATTTGCCCATCTTCCATTTGAATTATTCTGTCAGTACGCTCGGCAAAGTCCAAGTCATGGGTTACCACTAAAAGTGAAAGTCCTTGCTCTTCTTTAAGTTGTTTGAATATTTGAAATACGTTTTCTGCATTGTAACTATCCAAGTTCCCCGTAGGTTCATCACCCATGAGTATTGAAGGGTTGTTTATTAATGCCCTGGCAATTGCAACACGTTGTTTTTCACCACCTGAAATACGTGATGCCCGTTTTTTTGCCAGTTGGTCAATATTCAACATTTTTAGTTTCTCCATGGCATCATATTCTATCTCTGAATGCGATTTCACATCCAATTTTTTTGCAGGAAGCATCACATTTTCCAAAACAGTGAATTCTGACAATAGATAATGAAACTGAAAAACAAAACCAATATGCTCGTTTCTAATTCTTGATAATAACTTATTGGGTTTGCCGGTCACCAACTCTTCATTCAAAAATAATTGACCTTCATAATCGGTATCCATGGTGGAAAGAATGTAAAGTAGGGTTGATTTCCCTGATCCGGATTTTCCCATTATAGAGGCAAATTCACCTTTTTTAACCTGGAAATTAAGATTTTGTAGCACGTGAAAAAGTACAGGC
>CBDUKE010000021.1:0-33941 GCA_965367725.1 uncultured Maribacter sp.
ACTAATGTCCATTGGATTTTAAGTCCAACGTGTCTACCAATTCCACCACTCGAGCTTCACTGCCTTAGGCAGAATGTGGATATTACTGAGCGAAAAACGGCCCCGACACTTCGGGGGTACCCACGACCTGAAATAATCAAGAGGTCAAAGATTTATTTGTTTTGCGCTACTAGAGCGAAAAACGGGATTCGAACCCGCGACCCCCACCTTGGCAAGGTGGTGCTCTACCACTGAGCTATTTTCGCAATTTAAATGAACTACACATCATCAAAGATGCGGGTGCAAATTTAATACAATTATATAAAAAGCAAAGTAATTTATTAAAAAAGCAGATAAAACTTTACGAACTGGCTTTCTTGTTTTTCGTAAGCAAACGTTTGATCTCGTTTAGCTTCATTAATGCCTCAACTGGCGTAAGGGTATTAATATCCAAATTGGTGATTTCTTCTTTGATCTGCTCCAATAATGGGTCGTCTAGATTAAAGAAACTCAGTTGCATTTCGTTCTGGACCGAGTGTAACTTATCTGTTAATTCTTCACTGGAATGTGATTTTTCAAGTTTCTTCAAAATCTTATTGGCCTTATGAATAACCTGCTGGGGCATTCCAGCCATTTTTGCCACATGGATTCCGAAACTATGTTCGCTACCACCAGCTACTAATTTTCGTAAAAATAAGACCTTGTCTTTTAGCTCTTTAACAGAAACATTGTAATTCTTGATCCGTTCAAAAGTCGTTGCCATTTCATTGAGTTCATGATAATGTGTAGCGAAAAGTGTTTTGGCACGTGCTGGATGCTCATGTAAATATTCAGAAATAGCCCAAGCAATTGAAATGCCATCATAGGTACTGGTTCCACGCCCAATTTCATCCAAAAGAATAAGGCTTCGTTCTGAAAGGTTGTTTAATATAGACGCGGTCTCGTTCATTTCCACCATAAAGGTTGACTCACCCATAGAAATGTTGTCGCTGGCACCAACACGGGTAAAAATTTTATCCACATATCCTATTTTTGCCGATTCGGCGGGAACAAAACTACCCATTTGAGCTAATAATACGATTAATGCAGTTTGTCGTAAAATGGCCGACTTACCACTCATATTTGGACCGGTAATCATGATGATCTGTTGATTCTCCCTATTTAGGATAACATCATTCGCAACATAGCTTTCGCCAAGTGGTAATTGCTTTTCAATAACCGGGTGACGCCCACCTAGGATTTCAAGCTCAGTCGAATCATTGAGTTGGGGTTCCTTGTAATTGTTGTCTTTTGCCAATTGCGTAAATCCGCAAAGGCAATCCAACGTTGCGATTTGTTTCGCATTGTTCTGTACAGGTACAATGTATTCTTGCATCCACACGACCAATTGGGCGAACAATTGTTGCTCTAAATGCAAAATGCGCTCTTCGGCACCTAGGATTTTGGATTCGTATTCCTTTAATTCCTCGGTTATATATCGTTCTGCATTGACAAGGGTCTGCTTACGGATCCATTCCTCAGGCACTTTGTCTTTGTGCGTGTTTCGAACTTCTATATAATAACCAAATACATTGTTTGATGCTATTTTCAAAGAAGAAATACCAGTTCGTTCGGTCTCGCGTTCCAGCATTTGGTCCAGATACTCCTTACCGGAAAAAGCCAAACCACGAAGTTCGTCTAGCTCCTCTGAATAACCATTGGCAATAGCATTTCCTTTTAATACATTTATAGGCGCCTCCTCATTGACCATCTCTTTGATCTTTGCTCGTAACAAATCGCAGGAATGCAATTGGTCACCTATTAATTTGAGTGCTTCATTGGTGCTCTGTGTGGTCAACTGTTTAATAGGAATTGTGGCTTCCAACGAGTTTTTGAGTTGAATAACCTCTTTGGGATTTATCTTACCAGTGGCGACTTTTGAAATTAGGCGCTCCAGATCGCCCATTTGTTTGATGTTATGCTGTAACTTTTTTAAAACGGCTTCTTCTTTGGTCAGATATGAAATTACTTGATGGCGCCTTCGGATCTTTTCAAGGCTTTTTAGGGGTAGGGCCAACCAACGTTTCAACATTCTTCCACCCATTGGCGAGATGGTCTTGTCAATGACATCCAATAGTGTTACGGCGTTGGCATTGTTAGAATGATATAGTTCTAGGTTTTTTATGGTAAACCGATCCATCCAAATATATTCTTCCTCAGCAATAGGTTTTAGGGCATTAATATGCTGAAGTTGTCTGTGTTGGGTTTCAGACAAATAGTGGAGGACAACACCTGAGGCAATTATGCCGTGTTTGAGTTGGTCTACACCGAAACCTTTTAAGGTTGTGGTCTTAAAATGATTGGTCAAGGTTTCATGTGCATAATCTTCTTGGAACAACCAGTCTTCGGTAAAAAAAGTATGGTATTCGTTGCCGAAAATTGCTGTAAACTCTTTTTTATGGGCTTTGGAAACCAAAATCTCATTGGGGCTAAGGTTTTGGAGCAGTTTGTCTATTTGCTCTTCATTACCCTCAGCGGTCAGAAATTCCCCTGTTGAAATATCCAAAAAAGAAACACCTAATAATTTTCTCCCAAAATGTACGGCACATAAAAAATTATTGGTCTTGGCATTGAGAATATCATCATTCAAGGCAACACCAGGCGTAACCAATTCTGTGACTCCTCTTTTTACAATGGTTTTTGTGAGTTTTGGGTCTTCCAATTGATCACAAATGGCAACGCGCATGCCAGCCTTTACGAGTTTAGGAAGATAAGTGTTAAGCGAATGGTGGGGGAAACCTGCAAGTTCTGTACGGTCACCACCATTGTTTCTATGGGTAAGTATAATACCCAGTATTTTAGATGCTTTCACTGCATCTTCACCGAAAGTTTCATAAAAATCTCCTACCCGGAACAACAACAGTGCATCAGGATATTTAGTCTTGATGGTATTGTATTGCTTCATTAAAGGGGTAACCTTCTTTATTTTTTCGGTCTTTTTCAAAGCGATTTGAATAACTTATTTTTGCATTAAACTTAACTAAACGAAAATACCAATTTTGACTTGTAAAACTCATCATTGTTAATATGTTTGAAAAAGTTTATGTATCCATGAAAATGGTTTTTGATACTATGCATTATAGAAACTATTTCTAAACCTGAAGAATGCGCAAATTAAAAAATGAAGAATTAAACCGATTGGATGTCAATGCTTTCAAAGAAGCTAAGAAAACCCCAATACTATTGATTCTTGATAATATTCGAAGTTTAAATAATATAGGTTCGGTTTTTAGAACGGCTGATGCTTTTTTAATCGAAAAAATCTACCTCTGTGGAATAACGGCTACCCCACCCCATAAAGATATTCGAAAGACGGCATTGGGTGCCACAGAAAGTGTTGCCTGGGAATACAGGAAAGATACCTTGGAATTAGTTCTGGAATTAAAAACAGCAGGGTGTAAAGTAGTTTCTATTGAGCAAGCTGAAAACGCCCGGATACTTAATGAATTTTCAGTGGAAAGTGCTGTTAAATACGCACTGGTTTTTGGTAATGAGGTTAAAGGGGTGTCACAGGAAGTGGTAAGTGCAAGTGACGAAGTATTGGAAATTCCCCAGTATGGCACCAAACATTCATTGAACATAGCAGTGAGTGCAGGAATAGTAGTCTGGGACCTTTGGTCAAAATTAACCAATAAAAAACCCTGATGTTTAAATCAGGGTCTTTCGAGATATAGTTTGAGTTAGTTAGTTGCTTTTTAGAGGTGCTAATTAAGGGAAACCTTAGGTTCTACACAAGAAATATGTGAAATATTTCTTAAATCGTTAACTCGATTGCAAAATTTTTAATCTTGTCGACAATGGTATTGTAATCTTCTAAACGGGAAACAAAATCCAATTCCCCGACATCGATGATCAATGTATTTTGTTCAGGATAACTTTTGAAAAATTCAAAATATCCTTTATTTATTTTATCCAAATATTCGGGTTCAATGCTTTGTTCGTAGGACCTGCCGCGATTTTTTATATTTTCAAGCAAGCGCTCTGTAGACTGATATAAGTAAACATAGATCCGTGGTTTTTTCACCTCTTTGTACATGAGATTGAAAAGCTTCCTATAGAGATTGAACTCATCTTTTTGTAAGGTGACTTGTGCAAAAATGAGCGATTTATAAATATCGTAATCACTCACCATAAAGTTCTTAAAAAGGTCAAACTGCGATGTATCATCGGTAAATTGTTGATAGCGGTCCGCTAAAAAAGACATTTCCAAAGGAAAGGCATATCGCCCTTGGTCTTCATAAAACTTAGGTAAAAAAGGGTTGTCCGCAAAACGTTCCAATACCAACTTGCCATTATAGTCCTCCGCTATTTTATTGGCCAAAGTCGTTTTACCTGCGCCAATATTCCCTTCAATCGCAATAAAACTCAAGCTTGAAAATAGTTCTTCCTTTGTTTTGTAAAGTTTTAATGAAGTCTTTATAGGCTGACTTTTGTCCTTACATTCCTGTAATAGATTTCTAGTGTCTTTTCCTAGGATAGGGTGGTACATTTGGGGGGCAATATCAGAAAGTGGTAAGAGTACAAATCTACGTTCCTGAAGTTTTGCATGTGGAATAACCAGATTATCAGATTGAATTATTTCTGTACCAAAATATAGAATATCAATATCTATGATTCTGGCTTCATAGCCACCTTCTTGCAGTCGTTCCCTTCCCATACTTTTTTCTATGGCAAGAATTTTTTCCAAAGTTGCCAATGGGGGTAAATGGGTTTCAAGAGCCAGACATGCATTCAAAAAATCTGAGGAATCAAATCCCCATGAAGCGCTCTCATAAACCTTTGAAATTGTAATTATATGACCAACTTCAGTACCCAATAAGAAGATTGCTTCTTGTAGATTTTGCAAGCGGTTACCAAGATTGCTCCCAATAGAAATATATGCCTTTTTGAGTTCGTTCATAATATTGAAACAAAGTAAACAAAACAATTTCACTTTGGTTATCTTTGGCCGGTATTAAAATAAGATTGAAATGAATTTTTTAAGAAACCTTTTAGCGGCAATTATAGGGTGCTTAATTGCTTTTGGGATTATGTTCATAATGTTTCTGCTCTTTTTAAGTTTGGTGGGTAGTGCAGAAGATGGAGTTGTAATAAAGGATAATTCTATATTGGAACTGCAAATGCAACTTCCCATTAATGATTATGTGGGCAACAATGAAGCCGACCCATTTGCAAGCCTTTTTGGTCGGGCCCAAGGCTTGGATGAAATTCTTCATGCCATTCAAGTGGCCAAAACCGATGCCGATATTAAAGGAATCAGTATCAGTAACAATTTTATCATGGCTGGGCTTGCACAAACCCAAGCCATACGAAAGGCGCTGAAGGATTTCAAGGAAAGCGGAAAATTCATATATACCTATAGTGATTTTTATATGCAGAAAGATTACTATTTGGCCAGTGTGGCAGATTCCATTTTTTTAAATCCAGTGGGTGGTATGGATTTCAAGGGGCTATCAACCGAAGTTTTGTTTTATAAAGATTTGCAACAGAAGACCGGGGTTAAGATGGAGGTGATTCGTCACGGAAAATACAAGAGTGCCGTTGAGCCTTTTTTAGCAAACGAAATGAGTGATGCCAATAGGACCCAAATAAAGGAATTGATCAATTCTTTGTGGGCTACCATAGTTTCTGATATTGCTGACGGAAGGAATATAAGTGAGGATAATGTAAATATTATTGCTGATACCTTGGGCGGTAGGTTACCTAAATTCGCCAAAGCTTCAGGGTTGATTGATGAAATTTTATTCTTTGACCAATATGAGGACAAACTCCGAACAGCCATCTCCTTAGATGCAAAAGATGAAATAAATTATGTGGCACTGAAGGATTATACCAAGCGTTCAAACAAAAAAACCATTAAAAAAGGGACTGATAAAATTGCCGTGGTTTTTGCACAGGGGGAAATATTATATGGTGAAGGTGGTCCTAATATCATAGGGCAGGGTATTATAACAAAAGCCCTTGCAAAAGCACGGGATGATGATAAAGTAAAAGCCATTGTTTTGCGAGTAGACTCACCAGGAGGCAGTGCCTTGACTTCAGATATTATTTGGCGTGAAGTAGAGCTTGCCAAAGAAAAGAAGCCTGTTGTTGTCTCAATGGGAAATGTGGCCGCTTCAGGCGGATATTATATCGCGGCAGGGGCAGACATGATATATGCAGAGCCAACTACAATTACAGGTTCTATTGGCGTTTTTGGGACCATCCCGAATATCAACGAACTTGCAGCTAATATGGGCATTAATGCAGAGCAGGTAGGCACTAACAAGAATTCCGTTGATTATTCATTTTTTGAGCCAATGTCCGATAATTTCAGGAACGTGGTGCAAGAAGGTATTGAAGAGGTTTATGAAACATTTTTGGATCGTGTTGCGCAAGGCCGAAGTATTACAGTTGCACAGGCCGACAGTATGGCCCAAGGACGGGTATGGAGTGGAATTGATGCCAAAAAGTTAGGATTGGTCGATGAGTTGGGCAACTTGGATGACGCCATTGCTGCAGCCGCTGAATTAGCTGAAATAGAATCCTATGGAATAAAAAAATATCCGAAATACAAAACTGGATTTGAAAAATTCATGGAAGATATGAGTGGGGTAAAATCCAAAATAGGGCAAAGCTTTATTAAAGAGGAGATAGGTATGGAAACCTATGATATCTTAAGGCAAATGAAATCAACTTTGGAACAAAAGGGTGTGCAGGCCAGAATGCCTTTTATTTTGGATATTAAATAAACCATGAACCAGAAGGATAAAAAACTAGCTTATAAAATTTATCTATATCTGGGGGCAATGTTCATTACCTCTTTGGTAGTGTCTAATTTGATTTTTCAAAAATTCTTTTTCTGGAATCCATTTGGTGAGGTAGAGGTTTTCGGCGCATCGCTATTTGAAGTCTCTGTAGGTATTTTGCCGTACCCCATTACTTTTTTGATCACCGATCTAATTTCCGAGATATTTGGTAAAAAGAAAGCCAATCAGATTGTTACGGCTGGTATTTTCGCTTCTTTTTTTTCAATGGGTATTGTGCTATTGGCCAATTATGTCCCTGCAATAGAAAATTCTCCAGTGAACAATGAAATTTTCAGTAAGGTTTTTGCGCTTTCGCCCATTGCAGTTTTGGCCTCAATGTTGGCTTATTTATTTGCCCAGTATGTAGATATTGCGATATATCATTTTTGGAAACGATTGACCCAAGGCAGGCACCTCTGGCTACGAAATAATTTCTCAACATTCTTATCCCAGTTCATTGATACATTTACAGTAGTAAGCCTACTTTGTCTTTTTAAAGTATTACCCTGGAGTATGTTCTATGGTTTGGTCATTAGTGGTTTCTTGTTTAAAGTATTAATTGCCTTCCTCGACACCCCTTTCCTCTATTTCTTCGTATATCTTCTAAGAAAACGATTTGGACTAAAAATTGGGGAAGAAATAAATTTGGAAGTATAAAATATTCCAACTTTCCCAGAGTTATAATTTTAGATAAACAACTGTTGTAAAATGAAAAAGAAAATTCTAATAAGCATAGGCACTATATTGTTGGTTTTTATAGGAATCCTTATTGCTGCCCCCTTCATCTTAGAGGCCAAAATAGGGGATATCCTAAAGAATAATGTGAACAAGAATGTAAATGCTACCTTAGACTTCTCCGAGGCCAAGTTGAGCCTGATTAAAAGTTTTCCCAATGCCGAGGTTGTGTTAAAAGAGGTCACTTTTATCAATAAAGCTCCTTTTGAAGGAGATACTCTTTTTGCTTCAAAGCAAATTGATCTGAAAATGGGGATAAGCGAACTTTTTAAGGGTGTAGGTGAACCAATTGCCATCCAATCACTCATGGTTAATGGGGCGCAATTGAATGTTAAGTATGATAAGTTAGGGAATGCTTCCTACGATATAGCAAAGTCAACAAAGGAAGTGTCAAATAATGGGGAATCTGCCGAAGCTTTTAAGTTCGATCTACAATCCTATCAAATCAGTGATTCCAAAATAGTATATGATGATTTGGAAAGCAACATCAAACTAGTTGTTGATAGTATTGAGCACAAAGGCACCGGTGACCTTTCGTTAACGAAATCAGAACTTGAAACTACTACAGAGGCTTTGGTATCATTTTCCATGGATAGTACGCAATACCTTAACAACAATAAAGTGAAACTGGATGCCTTGATCGGCATAGATTTAGAACAGTTTAAGTACACTTTTTTAAAGAATAATGCAATAATAAATCAATTGCCATTGGTCTTTGAAGGTTTTGTGAAAATGAACGAAGACAATCAAGAGGTCGATATCAATTTTAAAACCCCATCTTCCGATTTCAAGAATTTCCTTGCATTACTTCCCGAAACGTATTCAAAAAACATTGAAAATGTAACAACTACTGGAGAATGTATTGTTGAAGGTGAATTCAAAGGTATCGTTGATGAGGAACATATTCCAAAATTCAGGATTGATGTGAAATCGGAGAACGCTTCTTTTAAGTATCCCGACTTGCCCAAAACAGTACGGAATATTCATTTGGATCTAACCGTGAATAATGTAACAGGAATTACAGAAGATACGTATGTTGAGATAAAAAAAGCTTCATTTATGATAGATGAGGATAAATTCAATCTTTCTTCCAAAATCACAGATCTCATGGGTAATACAAAGGTCAATGCCCATTTAGATGGTGTTTTGAACTTGGCCAAGCTGTCCAAAGCGTATCCCATTCCTGCAGATATGAAACTTTCTGGAATATTGAATGCCGATGTGACCACCGCCTTTGACATGGCCACGATTGAAAAAAAGCAATATGAAAAAACAAAAACATCAGGTAAGTTAAAACTCAGTGATTTTGAATATGACTCCTCTGATTTCCGAAATCCTGTAAAGATCAAAACCGCGGCAATGACTTTCAATCCGGCAACAGTCACTTTGAACGGATTACAGGGAACCACGGGACAAACCGACTTCGACATTAATGGAAAAATTGATAACCTATTGGGTTTTATGTTCAATGATGAAAAAGTTGAAGGTGATTTCAATCTAAAATCAAACACCTTCGCAGTCAATGATTTTATGAATGATGAAGTGAATAATTCAGACGGGGGCCCTATTACTGGGGAACAGTTGAAAATTCCATCGTTCTTGGATTGTAACATCAATGCCACAGCCAATACGGTTATTTACGATAATCTCAGTTTGAAAGATGTAAAAGGCAATTTAAGGATTGTTGATGAGAAAGCTGTATTGTCGAATATGTCTTCATCGCTTTTCAGTGGTAAGGTTAGCTTTAACGGTGAGGTTTCTACCAAAAACGAGGTTCCAACTTTTGCCATGAACCTGGCGATGGACCAATTGGGTATCGGGGAAAGTTTCAAATCATTGGAGTTGTTCAAGGTCTTGGCACCAGTGGCCAGCGCATTGCAAGGAAAAATGAATTCAGATATTGAATTATCAGGAAATTTGAATAATGATTTCACCCCGAATCTTAAAACCATTACGGGTAAGGTATTAGCAGAATTATTGTCCACCCAAATAAATGCGGACCAAGCCAAGGTGCTTTCCGCCCTTGGGAATAAGCTCAATTTTATTAAATTGGATAAATTAGATTTAAAAGGATTGAAAACCGCCTTGTCATTTGAAAATGGTACGGTCAAAGTAAAGCCTTTTACCATTAAATATGAGGACATTGCAATCAAGGTAGATGGCAGTCATACGTTCGACAAAAAGTTGAGCTATAAGGCAACCTTGGATGTGCCTGCCAAATATTTGGGGACCGAAATAAATAATCTAATCGCCAAAATCAACGAGCAAGAACTTGATAATCTGACCATTCCCATTACGGCTAATATTGGTGGAAATTACGCCAGTCCAGAGGTTACCACCGATTTAACTTCTGGGGTTAAGAACTTGACCACAAAATTGGTTGAAATTCAAAAACAGAAGCTGATCAATAAGGGAAAGGTTAAGGCCGGTGAATTATTGGGAGGCATCTTATCGGGTAATTCAACAGATAAGGATTCTGCGGCCGTATCACAAAAGGATCAGACCAAAAAGGCAGCGAAAGACGTTTTAGGTGGAATTTTAGGTGGTACTACACAGTCCAAAGATTCAGTGGGTCAGCAGAAAGATTCGTTGTCCACTCCAAAAAAGGATCCAGTCAAGGATGCAGCAAAAAGTATCTTGGGGGGATTGTTGGGTACTAAAAAGAAAAAGGATACCGTTAAAACCCAAAATGATTCAATTAACTGATGCTAAGTGAAATATAGTAGCCTTCGCTACCACGTACATTGAAGACGGTATTGTCTTCAAAAATTAGATATTGCCCTTTAATGCCTTTTAGAATACCTTCATAACTTGGTGTTTTATCAAGATTGAGACTTTTTACCTTTTCAGGATATTTAAGAACGGGAAACTCCATATGGGTTTCGTTATTGTTTTCAATAAAATACTCCTTTGCTTCCGGTGGGATAAACGGCATAAGTTTTTTGCGCCATGCTACCAAATCCTCATCATCAACGTTATTGGTCAACATTTTTCGCCAATTGGTCTTATCGCCAATATGGTCTTTTAATGAAACTTCGGTAATACCTGCCAAATACCTGTTCGGGACTTCAACTATTTCAATAGCTTCATGTGCCCCTTGGTCAATCCATCTAGTGGGTACTTGGGTTTTACGGGTTACCCCCACTTTTATATTACTTGAATTTGCCAAATACACAATATGAGGTTGTAATTGCACTTTTTTCTCATAATCCAAATCACGGTCTTCCTTCCCCAAATGGGCAGTACTCAATTCCGGGCGCATGATCCAATCCCCAGCGGAAGGCGTTTCAAAGAAACAGGTCTTGCAAAACCCTTGTCTAAAAATAGGTAGGTCTTCACCGCAATTGAGACATTGAAATTTTATAAAATCTATCTGCAATTGCTTATTAAGTACTTGGTTCACGTTTAAAAAATTGTCTTCAAAAAGCATATAATATTGAATGGGGTGCCCCATTTCCGTCTGCATCTTTCGTAACACTCCTTTGTATTGCATATAAGAAATTCTTATTGGATAATCTATTTGAAAATGATAACTATATAAGCTATTTTTAGCCAGCTAAAGATACCAAAAATGCCAATACCTTTATTTAATTCAATTGCATCTTGGTTGTTGAAAAAGCGCTATCACCAGATAGAACTTTTTTTAAAATATCCCGGAGAGGTACAAGCAGAGGTATTGAATCAATTATTGGAAATTGCTGAGGATACAGAAATTGGCAAAAAATACGATTTTGAGTCGATTACAAACTATGAAACCTTTAGGGATAGGGTTCCCATACGCTCTTATGAAGAGATTGAGCCCTTAATTGAGCGCACTAGAAAAGGGGAACAGAATATTTTTTGGCCTACATCAATTAAATGGTTTGCGAAAAGTAGTGGTACCACAAATTCCAAAAGCAAGTTTATTCCGGTAAGTACTGAGGCCTTGGAAGATTGCCATTATAAATCAGGTAAGGATTTGCTTTGTCTTTATTTGAACAATAATGAAAATTCACAGCTTTTTACGGGAAAAAGCCTTCGTCTAGGCGGAAGCAAGGAATTATATCATGATAATGGTTCGTTCTTTGGTGATTTATCCGCAATTCTAATTGATAATATGCCGCTATGGGCAGAATTTAGTAGTACTCCAAGTAATAGGATTTCCTTGATGAGCGAATGGGAAAGTAAACTTAAGGCCATCGTTCACGAAAGTACCCAAGAGAATGTTACCAGTTTAGCGGGGGTCCCTTCCTGGATGCTGGTGTTATTGAACAATGTATTGCAGGAAACAGGAAAAGACCATCTGTTTCAAATATGGGAAAACCTCGAGGTATATTTTCATGGAGGCGTTAGTTTTGTGCCATACAAAGAGCAATACCAAAACCTATTTCCACGGAAAAGTTTCAAATATTATGAAATTTATAATGCTTCCGAAGGTTTTTTTGCAATTCAGGACAGGAACAATGCCGATGATCTGCTGTTGATGCTTGACTATGGTATTTTTTATGAATTCATTCCAATGGACACCTATGCAAGTGCTGAGCAAATTGTAATTCCGTTATGGGATGTTGAGGTCAATAAGAATTATGCTATAATCATCACCACAAACGCAGGCTTATGGCGCTATAAAATTGGGGATACAATAAGATTTACTTCAACAAATCCGTATCGTATTCGGGTGACAGGGCGCACCAAACACCATATTAATGTATTTGGCGAAGAATTGATTATTGAAAATGCAGAGGAAGCACTTAAGCAAATTTGTAAAAAGACCGAAGCAGAGATAAAGGACTATACTGTTGCGCCGATATTTATGTCTGGAAGAGAGAAAGGGGCCCATGAATGGATTATAGAATTCAGGAAAGCGCCGAAAGATTTAAATTATTTTACTGAGTTTTTAGACAATGCCTTAAAATCGCTCAACTCTGATTATGAGGCCAAGCGCTATAATAATATAACCTTAAAAATGCCTAAGGTGCATGTAGCCCGGGAAAACTTGTTCTATGATTGGCTAAAATCCAAGAACAAATTGGGCGGGCAGCATAAAATACCCAGATTATCAAACAAAAGGGAATATCTCGAAGAATTACTTCAATTGAATAATTGAAATAGTTTTATATTAGAGGATGAAATTATCCCCTATAAAATGACAGCTATTTTCAATTTTCTTATGATTGCTGGCGCTATCCAGGGATTTGTTTTCAATGTTGCTACTTTTCTTTCAAGAAAAAAAATTGAAAAACCTGTTCTTTTTTTAAATCTGTTTGTTTTCTTTCTTTCACTTAATAATTTACAATCATGGTTGATTGACAAGGCATTGCTTCCTTCCAACTTTTTCCTGGACCATTTTACGATTCCATGGAACATTCTCATAGTTCCCATGTTTTATGCTTTTTTGGTCTTTTTCTTGGGGATAGAGAAAAGACGTTATCCGTTCCTTATTACTTCATTACTTCTTTTTGTTCTTGCTTTAATGGTTAAGACAATAATAATATTAGGGGTGTATGAACAGCAATTTGATGATTCAATGATTAAAACCTATAATCTTATTGAAGATGCAATTGCCCTTGCTTATTCAATTTTTCTTTTTGTGAAATCCATTCGATTACTATATAAATATCAGCAGCTTTATCCCGATGTTCTAAAATTTGATAATCTAAGATGGATTAAGCGTTTTTTGCAATTAGGCGGAATTGTATTTCTTTTCTGGATAATTGCGGTATTGTTCAATACATTCTCCAGCACTTTTAATCCACCATATACCTATTATCCCTTGCGGCTTTCCTCGTCAATATTGATTTATTGGGTAGGATATCAGGGCTTTTTCAGGTACGTGGTTCTAAAGGATAGAATAGGATTGCGAGCTAGTCTTAGGAAAACAGTTGAAACTGGGAGATTCGAGACTTCCAATAGTAACTTATCAGGCCGAACCAATAAATCTGAAAATACATTTAAACGCATTGATGACTTTATAACTGTCAATAAACGATACCTTGATTCTAATTTGAGTTTGGAAAAACTAGGCGAGGAGGTGCAAATGGGGACGAGTAGCCTTTCCAAATTGATAAATGGAAATTTTGAAGGTAATTTTTCGGATTATATCAATCAATTAAGGGTAGAAGAGGCTAAAAAAGCATTATTAAATCCTGAATTTAACAATTATACCATAGTGGCTGTTGGTTTGGAATGTGGGTTTAACTCAAAATCAACATTTTATACCGCCTTTCGTAAAATTACGGGCCAAACCCCTTCCGAATTCAGAAAACAAGCTAATTAGCTTGTCCCATTATTTCCATTTTGGATTATTTTGGACATTCATATTAATACGTTGGCATAGGTTTGTGTAATAACTAAAAAAACAGAAACCATGAGAAAATATTTTTTATCAAATAGCGAAGGTATTTTTAAATTGTTCACTTCGTTGTTGAGCAATCAAGGATTGGGTAATACAATGGCTTTGATCTTTTTTTTGATGGTAGCCCAAGGCTATGCACAGCGTACCGCTGGAGATATGGTCGGAAGTAATGAATTAAAATTAAATGCACTTTATTTACCTGGGGGATATCCCGAATTATCATATGAGCGCATCCTCGGAGACAAATCGGCAGTGGGAATTTCAGTAGGTTTCTTTATGGGTTCCCCTGATTCAAACTATGCTACAGATATGCTGATTTTTGACAAAGCAATTTTGCCCTATTACCGGTATTATTTTGGACAAAGAAGAGCAAGTGGATTTTTCTTGGAAGGTAATACCCTAATTTATTCCGAAAAGTCCAATATACAGGATAGCCGAGAAACCGGATTGGGACTGGGTTTAGCGGTGGGTATGAAAGTATTTGTGAAGAATAATTGGCATATTGACCTTTTGGCAGGGGGTGGGGTTGGAATTAACAGCAGGGATTCCGACTCAGATTTCTTGAATATTCCTGACATGTATCCTCGACTTGGAATAGCCATAGGCAAGCGTTTTTAATTGCAAAATTTGTTAGGATTGGTTTATAATGTTATCCTAATCCTTTGGTGCGTATTCAATTGATACTGCAAGCGTGTTTAACCAGAACCTTCAAA
This sequence comes from uncultured Maribacter sp., assembly GCA_965367725.1. Taxonomy (GTDB): domain Bacteria; phylum Bacteroidota; class Bacteroidia; order Flavobacteriales; family Flavobacteriaceae; genus Maribacter_A. The sequence goes on from CBDUKE010000021.1 coordinate 14,589, forward strand.
TAAACATGTAAGAAAAAGATACCTTGGTATATGTATTCGAAGGATGGGAGTTCACAAATTCACTTGGAATTAGTGTTACCCCAACAGAACGTTTGTATTTAAAACATTCAAAAATGGGGCTATATCGAGGAATTGTTCCTGATAAACAAATAAATGGTGGTTTTTGATACTAAAAGGTGAATTTGTACTTGCAAACTAACTCAAGTCATAAAAAACACTTAGCATCATGGCAGAAAGACTAGTAATTATTTCCGACATGTGGGGCGCAAAAAAGGGACTTTGGGTAACCTCTTATCTGGGCTATCTTCAGCAATATTTCAATATTACGTATTATGATAGTCAGCAACTGGCCAATATTGATTTGACCATAAATTCTGAAAAAAATCTACATGCGGCTTTTATAGATGGAGGTATTGATACAGCCGTTGCCCATTTGCTTAAAAAAGAAAAAGAACCTTGCCATTATTTGGCGTTTAGTACAGGGGGCACTATTGCTTGGAAAGCAAACTTGAAGGGACTTCCAATGAAATCCATGTACAGCGTATCGGCTACAAGAATTCGCCTGGAAAATAAAAAACCCAATATACCCACTACATTGGTGTATGGCGATAAGGATGCCAATAGGCCTTCAGACGATTGGTTCAAGAAATTGTCTTTGGACAAAGAGCTGATTTCAGAATTTGGACACGAACTTTATTCTGATGAAAAAGTCATCAAAAAAGTATGTCTTGATCTTTTGGAAAGCGTGACTACAAAATTAGATATAATTGAAAAAGGGCGTGTGATACAACTAAGAAACTGCCTTTAACTTCTTAATGGTTTCATACGAAAGCTTATTCTCTGCATAAGGTTTGGATACCTTGAATTCAGTTTCTCCGGTACTAGGCATTTCGAACATGGCATCGGTAAATATGGCCTCACATAAAGAGCGTAAACCTCTGGCTCCCAGTTTATATTCAATAGCTTTTTTTACGATATAATCCAAAGCCTGATCGGTAATGGTGAAAGAGATGCCATCCATAGCGAATAATTTTTCATACTGCTTAATTATGGCGTTTTTCGGTTCTGTAAGAATGGCCCTTAAGGCTTTTTCATCCAAAGGATTCATATAGGTCAATACAGGAAGTCTCCCTATTATTTCAGGAATAAGTCCAAATTCCTTTAAATCCTTGGGAATTATATATTGTAAAATATTTTTTTCATCAAGACTTTCATCAGCTTTTGAAGCACTGTAACCTACTGCTTGCATATTCAAACGTTTGGTTATGGCTCGCTCAATACCATCAAAGGCACCACCTGCTATAAACAGAATATTTTCAGTATTAACTTCGATGAATTTCTGATCAGGATGCTTTCGCCCTCCCTTTGGTGGGACATTAACAAACGTTCCTTCTAAGAGTTTGAGAAGTCCTTGTTGTACGCCTTCCCCAGAAACATCCCTTGTTATGGAAGGGTTATCACTTTTGCGCGCGATTTTATCTATTTCATCAATGAAAACTATACCACGTTCAGCCTTTTCAAGATTATAATCTGCAGCCTGCAATAAACGGGTAAGAATACTTTCAACATCCTCGCCAACATAACCGGCTTCGGTAAGGACGGTAGCATCTACAATAGCTAAAGGAACCTTGAGCATTTTTGCAATGGTTTTTGCCATTAAAGTTTTGCCTGTACCTGTTTGGCCAACCATTATGATGTTGCTCTTTTGTATTTCTATATCGTCTTCTTTGGAATGTGGTTGCAATAATCTTTTGTAATGATTGTATACAGCAACTGACATCACCTTTTTCGTGCGCTCTTGACCAATAATGTAAGTGTCTAGAAATTCTTTGATCTCCATTGGTTTTTTAAGGATCAACTCTGAGGAAAGGTCATTGGTTTTTGACTGGTTAGACTCCTCAGCTACAATACCATGTGCCTGTTCTATACATCGATCACATATGTGTGCATCCAAACCAGCGATCAAAAGATTGGTCTCTGGTTTTTTTCTTCCACAAAAAGAACATTCTAAATTTTCTTTTGCCATATCAGTATTGTCTAACAAGAATATTAACGATAGAATTTGCTTTTTGGTTTATTATTTTTTGAATAATCACCAAATTGTAAGCATTTTGTCGAAATTAATCAATATCTCTTACGAGGATTTCGTCAATCATTCCGTATTTCTTGGCTTCATCGGCTTTCATCCAGTAATCCCTATCACTATCCTCATGAATCTTGTCCAATGTTTGTCCTGAATGCTTGGATATGATTTGATAAAGCTCTTCCTTTAGTTTTAAGATTTCCCGTGCAGTAATTTCAATATCACTGGCTTGGCCTTGCGCTCCACCCATAGGTTGGTGAATCATAACTCGGGAATGGGTGAGACCACTTCTTTTGCCTTTTGCCCCTGCGCATAATAATACGGCTCCCATTGATGCCGCCATTCCTGTACAAATTGTGGCAACATCTGGTTTTATGAACTGCATGGTATCATAGATTCCCAATCCTGCATACACACTACCACCTGGTGAATTGATATATATTTGAATATCTTTTGAGGCATCGGAACTTTCCAAAAACAACAATTGTGCCTGTACTATATTAGCCACTTGGTCATTGATCCCCGTGCCAAGGAAAATAATCCTATCCATCATTAAACGTGAGAAAACATCCATTGCAATGGCATTCAATTGCCTTTCTTCAATGATGTTCGGGGTCATATTTGTTGGGTACATGCTACTCATGATCTTATCATAGTACATGCTACTTATTCCCTGATGGTTTATTGCGTAATTTTTGAATTCTTTTCCGTAATCCATGTGGTTTGTATTCAATAATTTAGATAAAAAAGGTGCCGAAAACAAGGCTTCGGCACCGCAAAGATACTTATTTTAATCAGACATTTTAAGCAATGGATTTTGCTTTTTTGTCTATTAATTATCCGTAAACCTCTTTTACGAAGTTTTCATAGGTGACTTCTTTGGTTTTTAAATTGACTTTCTCCTTATAAAGATTAATCAATTTTTGACTCATCAGTTGCTCAGATAACCTTTTAACCTCATCTTGGTTGCCCAAAACCCTTGCAGCGATATTGTCTAATTCTTCTTCTTGGGGATTCAGCTGACCAAATTGTGCCATTTGGGATTTAATGAATCCTTTTGCGAATTCTTTCAATTCTTCAAACTGGATTTGAATATCATTGTCCTTGATGATCTTTCCTTCTATCAATTGGTAGCGAAGTCCTTTTTCAGATTTCTCATATTCTTCATTGGCCTGCTCATCAGAAAGAGGTTCTTCACCAGTCATTTGGATCCATTTGGTCAAGAATCCAGAAGGAAGTTCAAATTTTGTGTTTTCAATGAAATACTCAGTTAAATCATTCAATAACTTCTGATCGGATTGTTGCTCGAATTGCTTTTCAGAATCTTCCTTGATTCTATCTTTCAATTCCTTGGCAGAGGTAATGGTATCTTTACCAAATAGTTTGTCAAACAACTCTTGGTCAAGTTTGGCAGGTTCCCTTTCATTGATTTCATCAATAGTGAACGATACCTCAATATTTATGCCTTTGGCCTTTTCTTGGGAAATTCCCAAAACACTGGAAAGCAAATAATCTTCTTTGAAAAGACCTTTGGTTTTAAGCGTAACGATATCGCCAACTTTTTTACCCAACAAACTGCTCAAAGCTTTTTTGCTTTTTATCTTGTCAAGTTCCAAGGTGGTCTTGTTTTCGATTTCCTCAGCTTCATTTTTAAAAGTACCTAGAACTTCAAAGTCTTTACCAACCTCTTTTTTGTTCACCAATTTACCATATTGCTTTTGTAGTCGCAATACTTGTTCATCGACCATTTTTTTGTCGGCGACGATTTTATATAGTGTAAGTGATTTTTTCGTTTTTAAAGGAACTTCAAAAGTTGGAGCCAGCCCAAGTTCAAATTCAAAATCCAACTGGTCTTGTTCCCAGTCAAAATTATCCTGTTGTTTTGGTAATGGGTTTCCAAGAACATCCAGTTTTTCCTCAGTAAGATATTTGTTTAGGTTGTCTTGAAGGAGTTTGTTGACTTCATCAACCAAAACCGCTTTACCATATTGTTTTTTGATAAGGCCCATAGGAACGTGGCCCTTTCTGAAACCAGGAATATTTGCCTGCTTTCTGTAATCGCTAAGTATACTATCTACCTTGTCCTGATAGTCATCTTTGGTAATGGCAACCTTTACAACTGCATTTAAATCGTCAATCTGCTCTTTTGTGATGTTCATTTTCGTATCTAATTTTACATAAATAAAATGGGATGCAAAAATAGTACAATTTAAATACCCGAGCAAGTTTTTAAGTCACTGGATCTCAAACATTAAATCAGCCTTTTTTGTCTCCTTTCAATAAGGAAAACAAAATTGATTGTAAAAAGGAAAGAAGGAGGCTAAACAGCAATGCCCACCAAATAGTATCTACACTGAATCCGGTAATTAGTTTATCGGCCAAAAGAATGATTATTGCATTAATTATCAAAAGAAAGAGTCCGAAGGTGATTATGGTAACGGGCAAGGTCAATATTACTAGAATTGGTTTTACGATAAAATTCAACAAGCTTAAGACAATGGCTACGATTATGGCTGTGGTATAAGTATCCACACCCACACCAGGTAAGATTTTTGAAAGAACAACCACCGCCAAAGCACTTAAAAGAATACGTAGAATGAGTTTCATATGAGAATTTTTATAAGTATTAAAAAAAGGTATCGGAATGCTCCGATACCTTTAAAAGTATAAAATATTTTCTATTAATTAATGTAAAGCCCCGTAAAATCCAAAGGATTTACACCAGGTAAATCCGAGCCATACTTGGCGTTGATCGATTCCATGAAAAGGTTCGCCAATAACGCATAACCTCTTGGTGAAGGGTGTACGCCATCCAAAGAAAAACCGCCTCCTGTACCATAAGTCGCCGTAACAGTACTACCGTCTGCCAAAGGAACACCAGTATCCGCGAAGGTTTTTAAAAATCCGTTGACATCAACAAAAGCTAAATCGTATTGGGTTGCCAATGCTTCTATAAATTGATTATAGGAGGCAAGTGCTGTTGAAACGGCTAGCTGTTCTTCCGGGGTAAGTACCCATTGGTCATCTAAAGGCACTGCTACCCCATTGATCGAAGTAGGATTATTGGGGTCTGCTAAAGTACCAATTATAGTTTGTGAGGTAAATACCAAAAGATCTTCTGAAGTAGCTTGGCGCATATTAATTAATCTGGGATTAAATGAAGTTAAATCGGTTAGGTCTTCATCTAATAAGACAACTGCATTACTTGCACCGGCGGTAAAAGAAATGGTTCTTTGTGCCAATTCTGCTTCGGAAATTAACCCCAACCCTTGTAATTGGGCCAAGCCACCATTATACTCAGCGTAAGCCCCGTTTAATAACGCTGCGGTTCCTTCATCTAAAGGAACTGGATTATGGGGTACAGTAGTAAAAAATGGAATGGATGTTACGTCTGGGATATTGGCTACAATCCCACCGGCGCCGTTAGCTGTAAGTGCCGCTAAAATATCATTACTAATTGAATATAAAACTGTTGGATCTGTAATATCATTGCTTCCATAGGTTCTAGGATCTAGATTGCCCGTTTGATCCTCGCCAGTACCACCCGAAGTGGCATAGCTCAAAATATCATTGTTGCCAATCAAAAAGGAAAAGAAGGTTGGGTTTTGTGCAACCGCATCTTCTAATACCGTAGCTGTTGGGCTAGAGGCAAATCTTGCAAAGTAAGGGTTTGCTAAACCTAAAGGAACCCCTGCAGCATTACCATATCCTTCGGCAACTAAATGAAAGATTTTAGCACCTGGAACACCCATATTGTTAAACGGACCAGAAAGCGTATTGCTTATTTCAGTAGCCCCTGTTCCAGAAATCGGAGTAGGAGTGGGTGAGCCAGAAGAAAAATCCAAAATTAATCGGTTACCTAAAATTGGAGTACCCCCTAAAGTTGCCCCACCTAAATTATCGGCCATAAAGGGAATGTTGAATGGGCCGCCACCTACTAGTGCAAAGTTGCTAGCCAACATATTGGGAAGTGATGCGGTTTGACCATCAATAAAAAGAGCTGCATCAGAATATCCTGAAGTGAGTGAATTACCCACTGCTACAAAGTTTGAAAAATCTGCCGATCCACTGGTATATGTTATCGGAGTCGGTTCAATGGGTGCTGAGTCAATTACGGGGTCATCATCACTACATGAAACAAATAGCAGACCGAAAATAGCGAGTATTGAGAGAAACTTTTTCATTATGTTAATTTGAGTTAATGGGTTATCATACGATAAATCCAAAATTAATTAAAATTATGACACTCGCAATAAATAGGGTAGCAAAATTATGCATGCATAATAAAACAATGACTTTATTGTTGATTTATGAAATTTATCGTCTTGCTAAGAAATTGTGTGGGGTTTTCTGCATGGAGCCAATGGCCGGCATTGTCAATTGTTTCAATATGCGCACTGGGAAAGTGTCTTATGATGGTGTCGCTGTCAGAAGGGATTATGTACTCTGACTTATCACCCTTCAAAAATAGGGTAGGGCCTTTGTAAATATCCGAAGGGCTTATGTCATCACCAATTTCCCCCATTTTGTCACCCAATACCTTTAGGTTAAACCGAAAACCGAGTTTTCCTTTTTGTTCCCAATATAGGTTTTTCAACAAAAATTGACGGATTCCAATATCAGGTATGTATTTACTTAATTCGGTATCGGCTTGTCCCCTTGATTTTATTCGGTCTAAATCCAATTGGGTCAATCCGTCTATGATATGTTGGTGATGCGGAGGGTAGTATTTGGGAGCAATATCTGCCACAATCATTTTATACATTAAATCAGGATAGGTAAAGGCGAATTGCATTGCCGTCTTTCCACCCATTGAATGCCCCATTATTATGGCATCCTCCAATTTGTATTGATGTATATAGTGTTTAAGGTCTTCCGCTAGAATATCATAATCAAAATCCTCGGAATGAAAACTTTTACCGTGGTTGCGTTGGTCTATAAGGTGAACTTGTAGCCCATGTTCAGCATATTGCATGCCCAAGGTCTTCCAATTGTCTGACATGCCTAAAAAGCCATGTAAAATCAAAAGTGGCTTACCTTCACCTATGATATTCGAATGTAAGGATTGGCTCATTTTAGTTTGTTCAAGTACATTTTCACCACATTGTCCAATCCAAAATAAAGCGATTCACAGATTAGGGCGTGCCCAATAGAAACCTCCAATAAGTTGGGGATATTTTCTTTAAAATATTTTATGTTATCCAAGCTTAGGTCGTGACCGGCATTAATGCCCAATCCCAAAGTATTCGCCATTTGCGCAGCATCAATAAAGGGGGCAATACCGGTTAGATCACCTTTGCCATATGCTTCTGCGTAACTTTCTGTATAGAGTTCAATACGGTCGGTGCCAGTTGCTGCGGCACCTTTGATCATGTTAACATCGGCATCCACAAAAATTGAAGTTCTAATATTGTTTTTCTTAAAAATTGCTATCACATCCTTAAGAAAGTCACCATGCCTAATGGTGTCCCATCCAGCATTTGAGGTTATGGCGTCTACGGCATCCGGCACAAGGGTTACCTGGGTGGGTTGTACTTGCAAAACCAAATCAATGAATTTTTGAATAGGATTACCTTCAATATTATATTCTGTGGTAACAATTTCTTTTAAATCCCGGGCATCCTGGTATCTTATGTGTCTTTCATCAGGCCTTGGATGAACGGTTATTCCTTGCGCACCAAAAGATTCAATATCCTTTGCCACTTTTAATAAATTAGGAACATTACCACCTCTTGAATTTCTCAAGGTTGCAATTTTATTTACGTTTACGCTCAGTTTCGTCATAAGAATAATTCAAATCAAAAGAAAGCAAAAATACAAAATAGGCATACCTTTTGATATATTAAATTAGTATTTTGCGTTATAATTAAAGTTATGCAGATCCAGACACATATAATAACAACAATACCTGTCTTTAGTTTAAAGGAGCCACTTGAAAATTTGGTTCAATTTTTCATGGAGAATACCTTTTCACATGTTGCCATTGTTGAGGGAAACAAGTTTTTGGGGGTCTTCAATGAAAATGATCTAGAGAGCTTTGAGGTTGATAAGACCATTGAGGATTATAGGTATAACTTGGAGTCTTTTTTTGTAGGGAAAGAGGCTAGTTGGCTCGATGTTCTTGAGACTTTCGCAAGGAATGAAGCTAATTTAGTCCCTGTTGTAGACGAAAATCACAAAGTTTTAGGGTATTATAATATTACCGATATCGTTAGTGTTTTTATTAATACACCTTTTTTTACTGAACCAGGTGGAATTTTAGTAGTGGCGAAAGGCATTAAAGACTACTCTTTTAGTGAGATTGTGCAAATCGTTGAAAGCAACAATAGTAAATTCATTGGAGGGTTCATATCTGAACTTAAGGATGAACTTGTGCAGATTACCATAAAGATCAGCAATAATAATATGAATGAGGTAGTGCAAACTTTTAGGCGCTACAATTACAATATTCTCTTTGGAAATATTGATGACCAATTCATAGATGACCTAAAACAGCGATCGGATTATCTTGATAAATATCTAAATGTATAGCGTGTATGAAGGTTGCCATTTACGGACAAACATATCAGGACAGTACCCTTGATTATGTCGGGGAACTGATCGATGAGCTCGAAAAGGAATCTGCCACAATTTCAATTGAAGAAAATTTTAGCACTCATTTATCTAAAAAACTTAACGTAAGTAATTACCAGATCTTTAGTGAAGCAGTTGGGCTTGACAGTTCATTTGATATGTTCATTAGTTTTGGTGGTGACGGTACTATTTTAAGGGCAACCACCTATGTCCGGGATTTGGGAATCCCTATTGTCGGTGTAAACACAGGGCGTTTAGGGTTTTTATCAACTTTTAAGAAGGAGGATGTTAGAAAATTAGTTCAAGAATTTGTGCAAGGTGCTTATACGATTGTGGAAAGAAGTTTGGTTCAGGTAAATGCCGGCACCAAGACAGACGAAATTGGGGATCTTAACTTTGCCTTGAATGAAATCACAGTCAGTAGAAAGGATACTACTTCTATGATAACTGTTGAAACTTATCTAAATGGGGAATATTTAACTTCATATTGGGCCGATGGCCTAATAGTTTCAACACCTACCGGCTCAACAGGTTATTCATTAAGTTGCGGTGGTCCTGTTATTGTCCCCACGGCCAAATCATTGGTTCTTACACCCATAGCGCCACATAATCTAAATGCAAGGCCTTTGGTCATATCTGATGATACCGTAATTCGCTTAAAGGTTTCAGGTAGGGAAGATCATCATTTGGTTTCAATGGATTCAAGGATAGCAACTTTGAAAAATGGAACGGAAATCGAAATCAGGAAAGCGGACTTCACCATTAAGATGATAGAATATACTTCAGAGAGTTTTTTAAAAACGCTGCGCAACAAATTATTGTGGGGAGAAGACAAGCGCAATTAAGACCTAAATAAACAATAATTGTCTTCAAATACTGTTTATCATTTGAGCATACCACTTAATTCATTAATCGTCCAAAACGATGGAATGGGGTATATTTGCAAATTTTTATAATTTATGAAGAATTATCTTGTTTTGATTCTTGTTTTACTGTCTGTCTCAATGAGTGCACAGACCTATGAAATTGGGGTATTCGCTGGTGGAGCCAATAATATTGGGGATGTGGGTAGAACTAACTTCATCCTACCTTCTGATATTGCCTATGGCGGTTTGTTCAAATGGAATAAAAGTAAACGATATGCTTGGCGTGCTAGCGTAATTTATGGTAAATTTACAGCTGATGATTCAAAATCAAATATGACCTCAAGACAACAAAGGGGTTATGTTGTAAAAAATTCCATTTTTGAGGCTTCAGCTGGTTTGGAATTTAATTTTGTTGAATACAATTTGCATAAATTGGGCCCAGCCCTAACACCATACCTATATACAGGGGTAACCTATTTTAGGTACGATTATGATTATATTGATGCAGGTCAGCAAATAAATTTTGGTCAAAAGGATGGTTCCATGGCAATACCTATGATAGTAGGTGTCAAGAAAAGATTGAACCAATTTTTAATTATAGGGGCAGAAGTTGGCGCTAGATATACATTTACAGATAATTTAGATGCCAGTAATCCCGAAAAATCGAACATTAATCAACAATTGGATGTTGATTTTGGGAATATTTTTAGCGACGATTGGTATGTGTTTTCTGGGGTTACTTTAACCTATACGTTTGGAAGAAAACCATGTTCCGATTGTTTTGAGTAATACTACATGAATACTATTGAAGAAATTAACGACCAAAGATTACCAAGGCATATTGCCATTATTATGGATGGCAACGGTCGTTGGGCCAAGCAAAAAGGGAAATTAAGGGTTTTTGGCCACGAGAATGGGGTGCGCACTGTTCGGAGCACGGTTGAAAGCTGTGTTAAAATTGGCTTGGAATATCTTACCCTCTATACTTTTTCCACTGAAAACTGGAACAGACCCAAGTTGGAAGTTGATACTTTAATGAGACTTCTTGTTTCTTCCCTTAAAAGAGAACTTAAAACTTTTAACAAAAACAATGTAAGGTTAAATACCATAGGTGATATCAAATCATTGCCAACCAAGGCCTATAATGAGCTTGTCGAGGTTATGGAAAAAACAAAGGGAAACACAGGAATGACCCTTACTTTGGCCTTGAGTTATGGTGCGCGTGAAGAGCTTAAAAACGCCATGCAGCAAATTGCGATCAAAGTTAAAAATAATATAATTTCGCCTGAAAGTATTGATGAAACCATTATAAATACCCATCTTTACACGCAAAATTTGCCAGATGTAGATTTGTTGATTCGAACCAGTGGAGAACGTAGAATCAGCAATTTTTTATTATGGCAAATTGCATATGCTGAATTATATTTTATTGATGTATTTTGGCCCGATTTTAAAGAGCATCATTTGGTTGAGGCCATAATAAATTACCAGAACAGAGAACGAAGATTTGGAAAAACTAGCGAACAACTCAACTAGCGATATGAAAAGGTTCATATCCCTTGAACTTTTTATTACCTTCTTACTACTTATTACCACCACTTTTACCATAGCACAGGAGGTTTCCTATGAAGATGGTAAAAAGTATATTTTAGGAGGTCTGGAAGTAACAGGACTACAAAGCTACAATGAGCAAACTGTAAAGACCTATACAGGTCTTAGGGTAGGACAGCCCATTACTTTGCCTGGAGAACAGATAAGTGCCATTATCAATAAACTTTGGGGTCTGGAACTCTTCACTGATATTGAATTCTACATTACCGATATACAAGGCGACAATGTCTTTCTTGAATTGAATATTTTAGAAAGGCCTACGCTATCCAAGGTTACCATGAATGGTGTGAAAGACAGAAAGGTAGATGAGATACTCAAGGATACCGATCTTAAAAAAGGTAAGAAAATCACTGAAAGTCTTATCTCAAATAGTAAGAATTACATCCAGAACAAGTATAAGAAAAAAGGGTACTTCAATACTAAGGTAAACATAATCACGGCTAAAGACACTTCTGAAACGAATGCCAGAAGTATGGTAGTGAATGTGGATAAAGGCGATAAGGTAAAAATAAAGGATATTGTTTTTGAGGGCAATGATAAATTGGCTGCCAAGAAATTAAGGAAGGCACTAAAAAAGACAAAGAAGAAGAAATTGGGTCGTTTTTGGAAAAAGTCAAAGTTTATTAAGGATGACTATGACAATGACCTGTCATTATTAATGGATAAATATGCGGAAAATGGCTATAGGGATGCTAGAATAATTTCAGATACCATTTTGAATGTAAATGAAAATAATATCCAAATAAAAATAAAGGTTGAAGAAGGTAATAAATACTATTTTGGTGATATAGCCTTTGTGGGGAACAGTGTTTATACCGATCAGGCTCTAAGTCGTGTACTAGGCATTAAAAAAGGGTCTACCTATAATGGGGTATTATTAAGGGAACGTATTGCAGATGATTCAAAACCAGACGCCAATGACGTAACTAGCTTATACCAGAATAATGGATACCTCTTTTCAAGTATTAACCCTGTAGAAGTATCCGCAGCCAACGACACGATTAATTTTGAGATACGTATTATTGAGGGTAAGGAAACTTTTTTAAATCATGTAACGGTTACCGGTAATGATAAGACCAATGACCATGTTGTATTTAGGGAGTTAAGAACCCGACCTGGCCAAAAGTACAACAAGTCAGATATCATAAGGAGTATTAGGGAATTGGGGCAACTTGGCTTCTTTGATGCAGAACAGATCAAGCCTGATATTGTTAATCCAAAACCAAATGAAGGTACAGTTGATTTGGCCTATAGTTTGGTAGAATCGGGGTCCAGCCAGATAGAGCTCCAAGGTGGTTATGGCGGTGGGGGTTTTATAGGTACTTTAGGACTGTCATTCAGTAACTTTTCCCTTAAGAATATATTTAAGGGAGAGGCGTATAAACCGGTTCCTATGGGCGATGGCCAAACTTTCGCATTGCGTTTACAGGCCAGTAGAACCTTTAGGGTATATAGCCTTAATTTCGCTGAACCTTGGTTGGGCGGTAAAAAACCGGTAAGGTTTAATTTATCGTTGTCAAAAACCCAACAGTTCGGGGCAAGATATTCCAATTCTGGGAGGGTTGAGGTGAACAAAGATCAAGGATTCTCGATTACAGGTATTTCAGCAGGATTGGCCAAAAGGGTGCAATGGCCAGATGATTTCTTTACCATCTCACATTCATTGGGATATCAGCTTTATGAATTCAAAAATTATAATATAGGTTTATTTAATTTTGGTAATGGCAAATCAAACTCCTTTGCCTATACTTTAGGGATTTCAAGAAATGCCTTGAGTGGAGGAAGAATATATCCTAGAGGTGGATCAAACTTTGAGATTACTGCGAAATTAACACCACCCTATTCCTTGTTCAATAATAAGGATTATAAGGCATTGCAAGCTGATAGCGATGATTTGTTTGAACAAATTACCGCTTTGGACCCAGTAGTAGATGCACAGCAAGTTTCTGACCTTAATAGCCAAAGGGAAAAATTAGAGGAAGATCGTTTTAAATGGTTAGAGTATTACAAGTTGAACTTTAAGGGAGATTGGTACACTACATTGATAGGTGATTTGGTGCTACGGACAAATGCTGAATTTGGTTTTCTCGGTAGTTATAATAGTGATGTAGGAGATGTTCCATTTGAGCGTTTTTATGTTGGTGGAGACGGTATGGGTAATTTTACTTTGGATGGCAGGGATGTCATACAGTTACGTGGATATGATAATCAGTCATTGACACCATACAGTACAAATCCCCTAACAGGAAGAACTGAACAGAATGGAGCTTTGGTATATAATAAATTCTCTTTGGAATTGCGATACCCATTGACTTTAAAGCCTTCAGCCTCAATTTATGGCATTGCATTTTTAGAAGGGGGTAATGCTTTCAACAATTTTCAGGAATTTAATCCGTTTCAAATAAAACGAGCGGCCGGCGTGGGGCTTCGGATTTTTATGCCAGCGTTTGGACTTCTAGGTATAGATTTCGGATATGGTTTTGATCAAGACTATAATCCAAATTCAACGCCAGGAGCAAATGGATGGAAAACAGCCTTCATTATCGGCCAACAGTTTTGATTTAAGAATCGTGGTTTAAGCTAACTTGTTCATTTTAAAAGTTTTAGTATTTTTGGCACGATATTTTCTATACATTAAAACGGAATCAAAATGAAACCAAAAACAAATGTTCTTTTAATAGTATCCTTGATACTATGTTCGGCTTACACTTTCGCCCAGCGAGGTGTTAGAATAGCATATGTGGATATGGAGTATATCCTGGAAAATGTTGAGGAGTATCGCGATGCAAGTGAACAATTGGAAACGAAAGCTCAAAAGTGGAAAGTAGAAATTGAGCAAAAACAGAGTGCTGTTGAGCAAATGAAGAAGGACTTGATGGCGGAAAAGGTACTATTGACCAGTGAATTGATATCGGAGCGCGAGGAAGATATTCAGATTTTGGAGAAAGAGATGATTGAGTATCAGCAAGATCGTTTTGGGCCGCAAGGAGATTTGGTTTTACAAAAAAGGCAGTTGATTCAGCCGATTCAGGATCAAGTTTTTAATGAGGTACAAAAAATCGGGACCAATAAAAAGTATGATTTTATTTTTGATAAATCGGCGGATGTTGTAATGTTGTATTCCGAAAAAAGACACGATATCAGTGAATTGGTATTGAGAGGAATTGCAAGAACCAGAAAAGTAAGTAAACCAAAGAAAAAGGCAATTGCCAAAAATAGGTTAACGGATTTTGAAGGAGAGGAACCGGCTGAAGAAATGAGCGATGCCCTCAAGGAAAGAAAAGATATGGCAAAACAGGCTGAAGACGCAAGAACAAAAACAGCCGAGGAAAAAAGGGCAGAGCAGTTGAAAATAAGAGAGGAACGAAAGAAGGCCTATGATGAGAGAAGAAAAAAGCTTTTAGAAGAAAGGGAAGCCAAAAAGAAAGCAAAAACAGAAGATAGAACAAAGGAGTCTGAAGAAGTGAAAGACTCAATTAATTAATAAGAATCATTAACTTAATTAACACTCAAATATTTTAATTGGAAATCATGAAAGAAGTAAAGAAAATAGTAGTTGCCTTAGTATTGATCATCGCAGCAACAAGTTTTGTAAATGCACAAAGTAAAGTAGCGCATATTGATGTAACGCAACTTTTATCCCAAATGCCGGAAATGAAAGCAGCAGAAGCTGAATTAAAGAAATTACAAGAAACATATAGAGCCGACATTGAGAGTTCTATGACCGAATTGAAGAATAAATACACTCAATATTCAAATGAGTCCGCTTCTAAATCTGAAGAGGAAAACCAGAAAAGAGCTCAAGAATTGCAGGGCTTTGAGAAAAATATTGGTGAGGCACAACAAAATGCCCAACAAGAACTTCAAAAAAAGCAAGCTGAACTATTTGCTCCCATATCGGAAAAGGCAAAAGTAGCTATTGAAAAGGTCGCAGCCGCTCAAGGGTTTGACTATGTTTTGGATGCACAGGCAGGAGCTGGTGTCATCGTTGCCAAAGGAAAAGATTTATTGGCAGAAGTAAAACAAGAGTTAGGCTTCTAACCTAATTATCGTACTAACAAAAAACCACCCTGACAGTACTGTCAGGGTGGTTTTTTATTTTTAGTTGATCAACTTTTTCTTAATGCCCTTCCATCTTAGGTTTCGAATATAGTCTCCCTCATCTTTGGTAACCATTTTTGGAAGCCTCTTTTTATGAGCTTCTGAAAACCCTTTCATGTTATGGTATAGTGCGAGTATTTTCTTTTGTTTAATGGCCATTTTAAAAGATGCTACCAATGTTAGTAAAAAGCCGTAGTCCATGGCATACATGGCCTTACCTTGTAAAAGTTTGGATTTTGCATTATATGCTTTTCCAACAGGACGTAAGTGTTTTACTTTCAGGCTGTCAATTGTCCGCAATTCATAACCGTGATATTGTATTAATAATTCATCGACAGTATCCCATCCCATTGCGCATTTAAGTCCTCCTATGGCTTTAAAACACTCTTTTGAATAGGCTTTGAAAGCTCCACGCACATGGTTTTTACTCATTGGGTGATTCAATTCCCAATCTCCGCTTGAATTTTGCTCATATACAAACCCACCAGCCAAACCTACTTTAGGATTGTTTTTAAATACAGATGCGATTTTTTCGAAATAGTCAGTCGGTAGTATTAAATCAGCATCAAGTTTAACGATAAAGTCAAATGCACCATCCAGTAATTTTATGCCCTTATTGAATGCATTTATGACCTTACTGCCGGGCATATGATCTTGGGAAGAACTAATATTCAATTTTTCAAAAATGGGGTGATCGTGCACGAATTGATCAATAATGCTTTCCGTACTGTCTGTAGAATTGTCATTGACAATAATCACCTTCTTTGGTTGTAGCGTTTGAAGTGCTACTGATTGTAAGGTTTTTGCCAGAAAGACCTCTTCATTATGTGCGGGTATGACGATGTAGTAATTCAAATTAAAACTATTTTGACACTGCTACTGAGGGTATTCTTTCAGCATAAACGATATAGTATCTTGGTGTGAAGCTTCGTAATAAGGGCCGAATACCTATTTTGTTAACAGGGTTGGTCCATTTGGTCGAATCCATTATTTTCCAACCTGATTTTTCAAGAAGCCAATTAAACTGCCAATCTTCGAACTCGTGATAATGCCTATCCCATGGGTCGGTTTTACTTTGGTAAGCTGAGGAAAACCATAATTTCAAAGGTATGCTGGCTACCAATTTATTTGCCTTGATTTCCTTCAAGATATTGAATGGGGCCAAAAGGTGTTCAAAAATTTCAAATGCAGTAACCACTTCTGCATCGTTAACATTTACGGTAGAAAAATCAAGATCCAAATCCTCTCCCTTGGTATTTGATACCGAATAACCATGCGCTTTCATAATCTTGGTAAATGGATTTTCAACACCTAGGTCCAAGATAGATTCATCGGTTGAAATATGTTTCTGAAGGAAAGCCAGCGTATTCTTAAATCGTTTATTCGGAAATGTTTTTTCGTACATCTAGAGAAGGGAATATTGGGCAACATCCAAAAAAAGGATATTCTATATTTTATGGGTACGAAGTTAAAAAAATATGCACAGTGATGACCATGCGGCATTTGATTCCTTGAAATTTTGGGGTTACGGCATTAGACCTGATACACTATCGCGTTTATATTCATACCTGCTCCAACACTGGCAAACATGACCAAATCCCCTTTACTGATAGTATGTTTGTTCAATTTACCGTGCTTTACCATGTCAAAAAGTGTAGGTATGGTGGCAACCGAACTGTTTCCTAATTTTTCAATATTCATAGGCATAATGTCTTCAGGCATATCCATACCATACAATTTGTAGAAACGATTTACAATAGCTTCATCCATTTTTTCATTGGCCTGGTGGATGAATATTTTTTTCACTTCAGAAATATCCCGACCACTTTCTTCCAGACAATCTTTCATGGCCTGAGGCACATGTGTTATTGCAAATTCATATATCTTTCTACCATACATTTTTATAAAAAGCCTATCCTCTTCACTCTCTTTTTTATAGGAATCTCCATAGAACAGGAAGTAAGCCTCACCATTGGCATAGGTAGCAGAGGTATGGGTCAATATTTCACCTCCGGTTTCAGAACGTTCAATTATTGCTGCTCCTGCACCATCGGAATAAATCATTGAATCCCGGTCGTAATCATCCACTACTCTTGATAATGTCTCGGCACCAATAACTAGGCATTTATTGGCTATTCCACTTTTGATAAAGGCATTGGCCTGTATAACACCCTCAATCCAGCCAGGGCAGCCGAACAACATGTCATAAGCCACACATTTAGGATTTTTTATTTTAAGCCTATGCTTTACCCGGGTAGCGAGGCTAGGTAAAGTATTGCCCTGTATTTTTCCATGGGTTATATCACCAAAATTGTGGGCAAAAATAATATAGTCCAAACTCTCTTTATCAATACCAGCATCTTCAATTGCTTTTAATGAAGCAAAGTATCCAAGGTCAGATGTGTTCACATCATTTTTAGCATAACGTCTTTCACCTATACCGGTGATTGATTTAAACTTATCTATGATAATAGTGTTGGGTGCGTTTATGGTAGAACCATCACTATTTAAAAATGTATGATTCTCAAAGCTTGAGTTTTCAACTTTGAGTGAAGGAAGAAAAGAACCTGTTCCTGTAATTGCTACTCCCATAATTGGTTTATAGTTTTTGTTAAATTAATTTAAATCCAAATTATCTAAACTAAAAAAATCAGTACAATACGATGTTCAATAGCAGTTTTCAATGAATCATAGATGTAATAAAGCCTTTCAATTAATCTGAAAGGCTTTATTTTGTGGGGATTTCAAAACTTATTCCGATTCGGCATATGCCTCGATCGGGGCACAACTACAGATAAGATTACGATCTCCATAAGCATCATCAACCCTTCTGACTGATGGCCAAAATTTATTCTCCGAAACATAAGGCAAAGGAAACGCCGCCTTTTGCCTGCTGTAAGGATAATTCCATTCGTCACTGGTCACCATTGCCATGGTATGAGGCGAATTTTTTAATACGTTATTTTCAGGATTTTCAGCCGCCATGTCAATTTCATTCCGAATGGAAATCATTGCATCACAGAACCGGTCTAGTTCGGCCAAGCTCTCACTTTCAGTAGGTTCTATCATCACGGTTCCTGCCACCGGAAATGAAACCGTTGGGGCATGAAATCCATAATCCATAAGACGCTTTGCGATATCAGTTACTTCAATTCCATTTTGTTTGAAGGGTCGACAATCAATGATCATTTCATGGGCGGCACGACCATTTTCACCCGTATAAAGTACTTCATACTTTCCGCTCAATCGTTCCTTGATATAATTGGCATTCAGTATCGCAATTTTCGTGCTATTGGTCAAGCCTTCTTCCCCAAGCATTTTTATATATCCGTAGGAAATCAAGCAAACTGATGAGCTTCCCCAAGGTGCGGCAGAGATTGCTGAAATTGCCTTGCTACCACCAGTTTCAATCAAAGGATTCCCTGGAAGAAATGGTACAAGTTGTTCGGCAACGCAAATTGGGCCCACTCCAGGACCACCACCACCATGTGGAATCGCAAATGTTTTATGGAGATTTAAGTGACAAACATCTGCCCCTATGGTTGCAGGATTGGTCAACCCTACTTGGGCATTCATATTGGCACCATCCATATAAACCTGCCCGCCATTATCATGTATTATCTTGGTAATATATTTAATTGATGATTCAAAAACACCATGTGTTGATGGGTAGGTGACCATCAGTGCCGCAAGATTATCAGCATATAAATTGGCTTTTTCCTCTAAATCGGCCACATCTATATTTCCTTTTTCATCGGTTTTGGTCACCACTACTTTCATACCTGCCATAACTGCTGAGGCAGGATTTGTACCATGTGCCGAAGCAGGGATAAGACAAATATTACGATGTCCTTGGTTTCTCGATTCATGATAGGCACGGATCATCATTAATCCTGCATATTCTCCTTGGGCACCAGAATTGGGTTGCAAGGATGTGCCTGCAAAACCAGTAATTGTATTCAGGTCTTTTTCTAACTCTTTCAATACAATTTGGTACCCTTCTGCTTGATCAACAGGGACAAAGGGATGAATATTACCCCATTGCGCCCAACTTAAGGGCAGCATTTCGCTAGCTGCATTTAATTTCATGGTGCATGAGCCCAAAGGGATCATGGAATG
>CBDUKE010000022.1:0-33657 GCA_965367725.1 uncultured Maribacter sp.
GGAACAATCGTTTTTGTTTTGGTAATTCAAGGAGCATTTAGAATATTGAAATTAAGTAAATAAAAAAAGCACTAGCTACTACAACGTGTATAAAAATTAGCTGCCTATCTCCTATTCCATCCTATTGTAAAAAAAGACCAACCACTAGTACAACCGTTTTCGTGATTGCCTCAACCCCAAAAACAGCACTTCCAAAAAGTTTTGTAAGCATATTTTATAAAACATTAAATCAAAATAATTAATCCTACTCAACTACAAATGATCCTCGAATGGAAATTGGTTTGCCGTAAGTCGTAAATCCTTCCAAAACAATTTCATATTCACCAGGAATGTCAGAAGTATAAAATTCATAGGCTATTTCTTCCCCTTGAATAGTAACCCCCGGCTCCCAGAATAACTGGTATCTAAAATCGGGAATTCTTGCAAACTCCCCATTTGCGTCATCATAACGTTGTCTAAAATAATTCTTTTTTGGGACTGGAAGTGTCAGGGGTTGCCTTGCAATCATTTTCGCCTGTTCGGTTGCAAGAAAATCCCCATTACTCGTTTCTATGGCGACCATACCATGGTATTTCTTAGAGCCCATTACCAAGGGATCCCTAAGAATGCTCATTTTTTCAACGGTTCTGGCATTAAAATCAAGTAAATCATCATGATTTGGAATGAATACGCCATCTACCAAGACCAAAGGTGGGTCGCCCGCATAACTATCATCGTACGATTCGTTATCCTCTTTGACCCAGAACGTATACTTCCCGTTCGGTAACTTCTTTACCCAGACATTTGCAACGATTTCAACCAAAGTCTCGCGTAGGGTGTTGAAACGGGTATAGTCATCGAGCTTAAAAACTTCTGGCACACCCCCATCAAAAGGGTCTTTTAGATCAATGGATAAAATGGAATCAGGTTTAACGCTGTAGAAGCCGTTTTCGATCTGGTTATATACACTGCGCTTCACAATAGCATTTTTATCCTCAGCTGAGATTGTAAAATTCACAAAATCCAACCCAGAATAGTCTAAACTTCGCTTTTTAGAAAACTCAACCTTGAAGTTGCTAGGCGTATCATCGACAACTTGGGCCAATATGGCTTCCGCCGAGTACTCCTTTCTGACATAGGTGTAAAAATTTCCATCAGTATCGGTAATTGCGGATCGTATTTGAAAATCCGTATCAGGAATAGAAATAACTACAGTCTTATCAACAGCAGGCAGGTTACCTTCTTTTATAAAAACTTTTCCAAAAAACAATTCCCCACGTTGTTCCGGGAGAAAAATGGAATCATTGACAGATTTGTCAATTGATTTAGCTACCCCCAAGTATGCACTTGAAAAATCCGAAGCATCCAATGGGCTATCGCTGCTCAAGGCATCTAGCTTGCGTACGCTGATGGAATATTTGCCATACCCTAAGGGGCCTTTGAAATTTCTTGGGACCAACGCTACTTTTTCACGTTGACCATATTGTTTCTTATCGGTGATTAAAACAAGGGTACCGTCGTCTTTCTTCTTTTTAGCGGTTTGGATCTGGGGGGGTTCTTTTATTATGGGATTTGATGTTATGGTAGAATCCCCTACTGTTGCTAAAATAGCCTCTTGATCACTACGATAGGGATTTATAATGGCAATGTCATCCTTAAACAATTGTTCTTGACCAGCATTCTTCATCCATTGGGTATAGCCGATAAGCTTATAGTTGCCAGAAGGTATGGACACCGGAATAAAAAAATCACCTTGTCCCCTGCCCCCTTCCAAACGTACTTTTTGAACCAATTGCGTCGTCAGGTCTTCACCGACCAATTCAATATAGGCCATGCTACTTATATTACTTAGTTTGTTCGTCTGGGCATTGATGCAGTAGAGACTATAGTACACATATTCACCAGGAAACAATACAGAGGCGTTATAGTGTACATATACTTTTTCCAAAGGCAATTTTTTCAATTGCGCCAACTCATCTTGGCTTTTGACCTCGTATTGCGCGGAAATGAAACCGCAGTACATCAAAAGCAAACCAAAAATCAGTATTATTTTTTTCATATTTCTTTTCATTTATTCCATCCAAAATTCAGGTACCTCCGAAGCTCCTAAAACGGTGCAATCCCCGCATGCCCTATATGTAAAAACATAAGGGCCAGGACAAATTCCAACTGTTCCATCATTGATGCCATAGTATGAGATAAGATAGATATTTACCGATTCTACAATTGATAAAGGACATCCCCCACCCACCATTCCCGTAAAACAATAGGAAACATGTGCTTCGGGAGCTGATCTCGGAAAGCACCCAATGGCATAATTGGGAAGCGGCTCGTTCGGAAAAAGATCGACATAATTAAAGTACACTCTTTTTTCCACTACCGGTGTTAGCTCGAAAAAGCCCAATACTTTTTTATCAGGATTATCTTCAGCACTTACATTGCCTTCCAAGACTCCTGGTTGTATGGAAGAAAAAACACTTTCAGAAGATGAGAAACTATTCAATATCCTATAGAAATTATAGGCATTGGAAGATTGTACGTATTGCTTTACCAAAATACTATACCGGTGTGAGATGATATAGTTGTTGCGGTCCAGAAAACGAACAGGAAATCGCACAATCTTGTTGTTTTGCAGATTCAAGGTGCTATTCTGAATGATATCGGCGGATACTTGTTTGCCGTAGCACACCTTGCCGAATTCATTCTCTCGTTCTACAATGTCAAGGTCATATGTGATAAGTGGCAACGCGCAAGGGTCGTAGTTTGAGAGTACGAAATCTTCCTTACGCCACTCGGGCGCAATGATCTTATACGTCTCCTCATAGGTATAGCGGTAATATTTTGCATCTGGATCGCTACTCGAACCGTCGACATAAATGTACACCCCTTCCTTACCTTCCTCGTTGAAATCCCGAATTGGGTAAACATCATCGATCTGGGACGAACCCTGATAACTTTCAGGGGTTGACCGGTAAGCGGTTCCATCTGCTGTAATCACCTCCAACTCATAGTTGATACCTTGTTCCGCGGCAAACGCCGTTTCAGAGGTATATGTTCCGGGTGACGATTCGCTAAAGCGATACTCATTTCCGGTATCATCATTGACAATGACCATTGCATTGGGTTCATAAACCACGGTAGACGGTATAGGTCGTAACTTCACCACTGGATCATAAATACTGTCCTCCACATTTACACTAGCAAAATCTGACGGGCGGCTCAAGAATATTTTTTGCTTTTTCATTTCATTTGTCAAAGTAGCTTCGACAATCAAAGTCGATTCAGAATCATTAATTTCAGGATCAATATCAAAAACCTCTATACAGCCAGAGACTGATAGCAGTAAAACTAGATATAGCAAATTCTTTTTCACACTTTTACTTTTTTCAATCTTCCCAAAAATCGGGCACTATATTACTTCCCATCGTAGTGCAATCACCACAAATCGAAGGCACATATACATAGGGGCCTGGACAAGTGCCTATATTCTGGGTATTTTCACTTACATACGTAATTAAGCCTAAATCTACCCTTTCAATAATGGACTGGGGGCATGGATTTCCAAGATCTGGTCCAGAATCACAATATGAACGATGCGATTCTGGAGATGAATGTAAACCGCAATTGAATGGGAATGGCGGTAAGGGTTCACCTGCATAAAAATCGGTATAATTAAAGAACATTCGTTTTTTTGAGACCGAAACCACATCAAAGAAACCAATTACTGAACCTTGTTCCCCACCATTTGAAGAAAGATTGCCTTCTAAAAAACCTGGTTGCACTTGGGAAAAAACACTGGCTGACTGACTAAAACTATTCAATTGTTCATAAAAACCATATGACGCCGGTCCTGATACCAGTTGACTTACTTCAATACTATAGCGATGTGATATAATAAAATTATCCTTGCCAATGAACCGTACCATAAATTTTTCCAACCCGCTGTCAGAAGTGTTTACCTTAGTTTGGACAATAGTATTTGAAGCCACCGTACTATAACAAGTTTGCTGTTCTTCCTGGCGTTCAACAATCTCTAAATTATAAGTTGGTACAGGTAGGGCGCATGGGTCGTAGTCTGTCAATTTAAATTCATATGGAGACCATTCAGGGGCAATTATCTTGTAGGTTTCCTCATAGTTATACCTGAAATTTTGGGCGTTACCGACAATGGACTCATTATCTATAAAAATACCGATTCCCTCGACTCCCGCATCGCTAATTGTTTTTTCAGCATATACATTGTTAATTTCTGAAGTACCAATTATGGTCATAGGTGTTGAAGAAAATCCTTTTCCGCTGGCAGTAGTGATTTCCAATTGGTAAGAATTATCATTGGCTGCGGCGAATTGAACCTCGGACTCATAAATACCCGGACTTTGTTCATTAAAAACATATGCAACACCTGAAGCATCTACCACCACTACTTGGGCGTTCTCCTCATAATTTATCAAATCACGATTGATGTCACGAACTGGGGTAAACGGATTATAGACGGAGTCGATTTGCAAATCGAATAAGCTATCTATCTTACTCAAGCGAATTTGGTGATTTTTCACCTCGTTGGTCAAAGTACCTTCCACAATTAATATTTCTTTCAATTTACCCGACGAAACAGTGTCCAAATCTATCTCGTCAATACATGATACAACACTAGTCAGCACCAGAGTGAAGGCCATAAAAATTGTACTATTTTTTAAAGAGATCATCATTAAAACTTAAAATTATAGGTTATTGAAGGTATTGGTACAGCAAAAATTGAGCTTTGCAGCGCTTTTACCTCTCCATTTTCAGTAACAAAAAATACAGAATAAGGATTGTTTCTTCCTAAGACATTATATACGGAAATGGTCCAGAAACTATGGGCGAATTTTTTAATCTTATGATTGCCTTCAATATTCACCCCTAAATCAAGTCTAAAATAATCCGGTATCCTAAATTCATTTCGGTCGCTATAGGCAACGAAATCTGCATTGTTAAATCGAAACGTACCTATTGGGTAAGTTACAGGTCGACCCGTTTGATAAACAAAATTCGCTGATACGCTATAACGGCGGGTAAACTTATAATTGGCTATTAAACTTACATCGTGTGGTTTGTCATAGTTTGAAGGGAAAAAATCGCCATTATTAATGCGTTCTTCACTAAACTCGCTATCGAATTTTTGCAAAGAGCGTGAATACGTATAGCTCAACCAACCATTTAACCTTCCACTGTTCTTTCTTGCCAAGAATTCAACCCCATATGCCTTCCCATCACCTTGCAACACTTCTGTTTCTATAGTTTCATTCAATAAAAGTTGAGCGCCCGTTTTAAAATCGATTACGTTCTTAGCTGTTTTATAATATCCTTCCAAGCTAATTTCAAATTCATTATCCTTTAAATTCTGATACAAACCCAGTGAGAACTGATTGCCTTGTTGAGGCCTAATGTTCGTATCTGAGAGTTTCCAGGTATCAATGGGAGAGACCGTAGTATTATTTGAAAGTGTGTGGATAAATTGGTAGCCATTATTGAAACTGGCCTTGATAGATAAATCTGGCTTTAGAAAATATCGTGCTGAGGCCCGTATCTCTGGCCCGCCGTATGTTTTGATAATTTCATTATTCCCATATTCCTTGGTGTCAATTTGGGTGCTTTCACTTCTAGGGACGCCATTCTCGTAAATTCGTTGCTCAGATTTTCCCAGCGCAGCATAAAAGGAATAGCGCAAGCCTACATCCAGTAACAATCTATCACTTATTTTAAATTCATCTGCGATGAACAAAGCTGATTCCAGGGCTGATTCTTCAGGTATTTTTAAAGGTTGGATGATCGATTCGTTCCCTTCTGGGGATATGCTACCCGGATTTACGCCATAGTACTTTCCAGATAAACCATAGGTAAGGTTGTGCCTTTCATCCAATAAGTACCTGAGTTTTAGTTTAAGCTCAGTCTCATCAATCTTATAACCTAGTCCAAAATCATTATTTGCTTGCCCATCAAAATCAATATTAAACTTATACTGGCTATTGGCGATTATAAAACTCCCCGTATTTTTTTCATTGAACTTGTGGTCCCAACGCAATGAGAATCCCCGGTTACTATACTTATAGATGGAATCTGATGTAATACTAAAAGCATCCTTACTATAATAGCCAGTAGCCCTAATATCATTATTTTCATTGAGCTTATTGTTATATTTAATAATACCATCATAAAATGAAGCCGTACTATTGTTCAATGATTCTTCATCCAAAGATCTTAAAATCCAATCAGAATAAGCACCCCTCGCCCCGAGCATCAATGATGATTTTTCTTTAACCAAAGGGATTTCCAGCGCCAAATTGGAAGTAACCGGCCCAATGGAAGCCTCTCCCGAGAATTTTTCGGTATTACTGTCTTTCGTAATAATATCAAATACGGAAGATAACCTTCCTCCATATTCAGCTGGTATATTTCCCTTATAAATATTTACACCTTGGGTGGTAAATGGATTTAAAGCTTGAAAGATTCCGAAGAAATGGGATGGATTATAAACGACCGCATTATCCAACAGTATAAGATTTTGATCGGTCTTCCCCCCTCTTACGTTAAAGCCTGAAGCCCCCTCACCAGCTGTCGTAATACCTGGAAGTGTAGTGGCTATTTGAAGTATATCCCTTTCACCAAGTACCAACGGAATGTTCTTGGATTCCTCTGTTTTTATTTGGGTTGATCCTGTGATAGCTTGCTCAACATTTCTAGCGGCATCAGCCTCAACTACAACTTCATCTAAAAGCTCAAGACTTTCTGTCAATTCAAAATCAAGACTTCCGTTATTATAAATGATAACCTCCCTTTCGACATCTTGAATGCCCATGGCCCTCGCAATCAGGGTATTTTGCCCTGTAGGTAAGTTTATCTTAAAATAACCATTTGAATCAGTTACTATCCCTAGGCCTTTCCCTTTTACTAAAATAGAAAGATCAGGGATTGGTTCCCCATTTTTCTTTCTTACATACCCTTGTAGTGTATAACTCGATTGATTATTTTCTTTGTCGGCCTTGCCAATACGTACT
The DNA here is from genome assembly GCA_965367725.1 of uncultured Maribacter sp. Classification (GTDB taxonomy): domain Bacteria; phylum Bacteroidota; class Bacteroidia; order Flavobacteriales; family Flavobacteriaceae; genus Maribacter_A. The sequence goes on from CBDUKE010000022.1 coordinate 7,017, forward strand.
GTTTCTAATTTAACTGAACCTGAAGCCCTTTTTGTACTATAAAAAACTGGAGTTATTGGTTGTACATCGGAAACAGAATTCTCCATTTCGGTTGTCTTATCGCTCTCTTTAAAAAAACCGTTTGGTAATTGGTCGTATATTATATTGTTCTTGGTAAGGATGATTTTTTCATTATTAAGCACATAGAAATTCAATGCGGTCTCCTTGAATAGGTCTTCCAAGATTTTTGAAGTTCTTGAATTGACATAATTGCCTGAAACCAACTCATTACTAAACCAACTGTCCACATAAAAGAACTTATAATTGGTAGCTTCCTCAATTTTTGATAAAACACTTTTAATATTGGTGTTCTCAAAAGAAATGGAAATAACTTCAGTTGAATCAGATGACTGTTCTGTTTGGCTATGAGCTGATATAAACACTAAAAGAATCAATGCAAAACATAATTTTTTCAGGTAAAAGTAAATATGTGTCATATAAAAAATGTTTGCATTAAAAAAGAGCTATTTGACGAAAAACCAATTTATATAAATATAAGATTAATAATTACAAGAGTTAATTTACCCCAGGTATGTAAGGGTTTTAACTAAAACTACTGATTTTAAAAAAACTTCCATAACCAAATAATTCGTAAGCTCATATCCAAGATTTGTTATATTAATTCAAAGGACTAAACCTGAGCAAAGACTTTGAAGTCTCTTTGATCTCCTTTTCGTTCATCATCATCTTTCTAAATTCCCCATTCACAAACATTTCGGCTTGATCTTCATAGTGTTCACTAAACGGATTTCCCGATTGCCCTGTTGGTAGAATACTCAAACTATTCTCAACATCTGAAAAATCAATGACCCTGCGTGTTGATGGCCCCGCAGTAACCTTATATAATCCAGTTTCATCATAAGGGAAGGCCAAATTATTGATGACTTCCCGCGTACCATGAATGGGATACGGGCCTACATTAAAGAAAGAACGTAAGGCCGCAATCTGACCAATGGGATGTGGATGTTCTATGGTATGTACCTTATCCCAAGTCCACTTATCCATAGCTGCCCCAAAATCGTTTTCCAATGATCCCAACGCTTCCATAAAAGATTTATTTACTATTTGTGATTTGGTTTCCACAATCGCTTTGGTATTTGAATTATCCCACCAAATCGATTCAGTTTTGGCCGCCATTGGTGCTATCAATCGCTTGTGTAGATGGGTCGCCATAAATTGTTTGAACATGTCATCGCCCATTTCATCGGCAAAGGTGTTTTTAAGAAAATAGTAAATCCATCTATGATAAATTACAGGTTCAACATTGTCCAAATTGTAATTGCCTTGCCAGGCATTCAATTTGTCAAGAGCTGCCATGTGGGTATTGGATAACTCCTTGACATCAATAAGCTTGCTAAGATCAATAATAATAGACGGATTCACAGACGAGGTTACATCGGTAATCATCTGGGCAACAGCTTCCTTATTCCAATCATTTTTAGGGCCTAAAAGATCCACAATGCGTTTGGCACGGTTTTCAGGTAAATAATATCCTGGATAAAGCATTCCGGCTATAGAATCAGGCTGATTATTTGCTGAATAAACATAATTCCAAGGCGGATTTATGGCCTGCGGATTCTCAGAAAAATCAAGATAGTGTTCTGGTGCATTCAAATCGGAACTGTCAGTCATTACAAATTTGGTCATTTTGCTATTCCTATTTTTATATAGCTGGGCTGTTGCCCACCAAGCCACATTACCTTCAGCATCACCATACATAATATTAAGGCCAGGGGCATGAATTTTGGGTAATTCACTTTTAAACGCATTAATATCCTGGGCATGTGAAATTCCATAAAGGGCATCCATAACCTTATTCTCTTTCTGCGTATAGACCCACCACATTGATATTGGCTTTTCCCCTGTAATTTGATCAGCAATGCCATTCATGATTGGCCCATGTGCTGTCTTTTTAAAAATGAATTCATAGGCTATGGAATCCTTTATCTTAATCTTTTTTGTTACTGTCCCATAATTTGACCAGCCTTCTTTTGTTTTGTATTTATTTTTATCCGATGGATGTGTTTCCTCATAAAAGAAATCAATATCATCATTTTCGAACATCGTCATACCATAGGCCAACTTACGGTCGTGTGCCAACAAGGGGAAAGGTATTCCTCCCAAATGATATCCATATTTTTCGTAGGTAGGCGTACTTATATGTGCTTCATACCATACGGAAGGTTGTGAAAAACCAATATGTGGGTCGTTTGCGAAAATTACTTTTCCGTTCTTGGTCTTTTCAGGTGCTATGACCCAACCATTACTTCCTTCAAATAAGGGTAACGACAATGTTCCAAGGGCCTCTGAGACCATTGCAGTAATATTGTTTTGAATAGAATCTGATCTTTGTTCATTGTGATTATAGATCCATTCCGTATTCGGATCCACATTTATTTCTAAATCCTTTAAGTATTCCGCTCCCAGTTTATTTTTGATATTCGTAAGCAAGGGATCGGTCTTATGGGCCATGGCAAAACTAAAAGCCATATAGCCTAAAGTATTATACATATCCTCAATAGCAAATGGTTTCTTCTCAAGACCTGTAAGGTAAAATTCAATCGGTGTTGGACCTTCAGCAACAAATTGGTTAATACCATCTAAATAAGCCTGGGAAAGCACTACTGATGGACTGTCTTGGTCTAATTGGGCAACTGTTTTATCGGTGGCTTCATCAATACCCAGTGATAAGAAGAATTTATCGGTATCCAACATTTTACCTCCAAAAACCTCAGAAAGCCTGCCCGTACCAATTCTTCGCAACACCTCCATTTGCCAGAGCCGGTCTTGGGCATGTACATAGCCTAACGTACGGAATGCATCCGTCTCATTCTGGGCGTAAATATGGGGTATGCCGTAGGTGTCATAATAGACACTAACTTCATTTGAAAGCTTTGAAAGTTGTTGTTCGCCTTCATAAGTAGGCTTTAAGGTATATATGAATATGCCAATTGAAATCGCCAAAATAACTATTAAGGCCAGTATAATCCATCCTATCTTTTTAAGCTTTTTCATTCTTCCAATTTGGGTTCAGAACGAAAGATAGAATTATTTATGGGATTAAAAAAGCACCTTTAAGGGTGCTTTTGATTTATTACTATAAATGTTTCTTGAAGTGTTATTTCACTGATATCTTCTTGTGATTTTCCAGTCCTTTCAACAGCCATTCGCGATAGACATCACTATCAGCACTCTGAATGGCACTATTTAGTATTTCCAGTTCAGGGGATATTAGCACGTAATAGGGTTGGGAAGCGGAATTGAAGTTGATGGTCTGGAAAGTACCCCACTTTTCTCCTATTGTTTTAATGGTCTTTACACGACCTGATTCATATTTATAGTCAAATTGTTCCTCCGTAGGTAACTCTTTACGGTCATCGATATAAAGTGAAATCAATACATACTCTTCATTTAGCAAAGGATAAACGTCTGGTTCACTCCATACGTTTTCCTCCATTTTTCGGCAATTGACACAGGCCCAACCTGTAAAATCAAGAAGAATTGGTTTATTGACTGACTTGGCATAGGCCACCCCTTCCTCAAAATCCTTATAACAATCAATCCCCAAAGGACAATCACTTTCCTTTTCAAAAACACTATAAAAATCAGGTGGTGGGAACCCACTCAATAGCTTAAGATTGGAAATGTTCGAAAGTCCCAAGACTAAATAAACTGTAAATGCCAAACTTACTATCCCTGTTATTTTTCTACCAACAGACAATTTCTGCTTAGGTCCGTCATGTTTGAATCTAAAAACTCCAAATAGATACAGTGTCATTAATACGAAGAGTAAAATCCACACCCCTAAGAATATTTCCCTTTTGAAAATACCCCAATTACCAACCAAATCCGCATTTGAAAGGAACTTGAAAGCCAATGCCAATTCCAAGAAACCAAGAACGACCTTTACAGTAGTCATCCATCCCCCTGATTTGGGAAGGGAATTCAACCATGCCGGAAACATGGCGAAAAGTGCAAAAGGTAGCGCCAAAGCGACTCCAAATCCGGTCATTCCTGCCGATAGATTATAAGCTACATCACCTTCTGCCAATGTGGTACTGCCCAACAACCCACCTAAAATGGGGCCTGTACAAGAGAACGAAACTATCGCCAAGGTTACGGCCATAAAGAATATTCCTATACCACCCCCGACTTTGGTCGAGGCAGCATCCATCTTATTGGCCCATGAACTTGGCAAAGTCAATTCGTAATAACCAAAAAAGGAAAAAGCGAAAAAGACGAAGATGATAAAAAAGAACAGGTTTAGCCAGATATTGGTGGCTATGGTATTCAATATTTGCGAATCAACCGAATCGAAAACATGGAAAGGGAGACTCAATAAAAAGTAAATCAATACGATGAAGAAACCGTATAGCATAGCATTGACAATTCCTTTCGATTTGGTATGGGATTGTTTTGTAAAAAACGAGACTGTCAATGGGATCATTGGAAAAACACAAGGTGTCAATAAAGCTATAAGACCACCTAAAAAACCAAGACCAAAAACCACCCATAAGCTTGATTTCTCGCCAGAACCTTCATTTCCTTCATTTAATAATTCTTTGTTCTTAAGGTCTATCTTAAGCGATGTGCCCATGGCCAGGCTTCGGTCATCAACTGTTTTTTCGACTGTTACGATTTCTCCGCCATCCAAGGCAAAATAAAAATCCTTGTCTACAGCAATACAAACCTCTTTACAAACCTGATAGAAGAGATTAACATCAATTTGGCGTACGGTCGAATCTAGCAGTTTTATCTTCTGGGTAAAAACAGCCTCTTTCTTAAAGAATGTTTCATCGACTTCAAAAATTTCACTAAACTCAGTTTCCGTAGGGCTTTCTAGTGTTTCACCCAGCAATTCATAATCAACACCAGCCTTTTTATAGGTAAACTCGCTGGGCAAGGAACCACCGTCAGAAGTGTATTGGGAATATACATGCCAGCCTTCAAATATCTTTCCCCTTATAATAAGCTCGTATTCAGTATCAGAAATTTTGTTCAATTCCTGCGACCATGATACCGGATTATCATCATCTTGAGAAAATAATGCTATACTACTGAATATTAATACTATAAATACTATTATCTTTTTCATTAATTCAATACTATTTTTAATATTTTATTGGTGCTATTTGTAATTTTATACCGGTCATCAGCCCGTTTTCCTACCACCCAAATAATATCATTCCCAGAGCAAAGCAGCCATTGTTTTTCTTTTGCAATGACATCTATTTTTTCATCTTTAAAATATTTAGACAACTTCTTACGACCCTTCATTCCCAAAGGATAAAAGTAGTCGCCTTTTCGCCATTTCCTTAGCGTCAGTGGATACTTTAACGTTTCTTTATCTAGATATAGTACATTATGGCCCACTTCTTCAATGATATGCACTGAGCTTATGCTTAAACCGATTGGAAGCTGAATTTCGGTATCCTCTTTCGTAATTTGAAACTCTTTTTGAACGTTATCAACGATGTTAGCCAACAACAAGAAGTCCCTGTCCTTCACTAAACGGTGGGTCCTGGAATGCACTTCTTTTCCGCTCATGGCCGTCAAGAGGTGTTGCAAATCTTCCCATTCTGTAAATCCGTAGGCACTGAATAGCGCATGTAGGTATGCTTCTAAAGGCTCTAGCGCTTGAAGAGATTCAATTTTAATACGAATGACTTCCCCGTCTTCTTTGAAAATATCCTTTTTTAATTGGCTGATATGGTTATCAGCAATCTCCGAAATTTGCTTCAAGAATTCTTGCGTCTCCGTAAAGTTGGTCATAAAGGTTGGATGCAATTCCTTTAACAAAGGCACAATGTCATGCCTGATCTTATTTCGCAAATATTTGGTTTCTGCATTGCTTTGATCCTCGCGCCATGCAAGTTTTGAACTATTGGCAAATTTCAAAATCTGTTTTCTTGTAAATGGCAATAAAGGTCTTGCGATATTTCTTGTTCGAGATGGAATCCCGGTCAATCCCTTTATACCCGTGCCTCGTGAAAGGTTAATCATAAATGTTTCAAGATTGTCATCTGCATGATGTGCAGTAACCAAAGTTTTGATATTATTCTGCTGCATTAAAGCATTGAACCATTCATAACGTAAATCCCTTGCGGCCATTTGCACAGAAACCTTTTTATCATTGGCATAATCAAGGGTTTCAAAATCTTTGATAAAGAAGGATTTACCTAATTTTTCAGCCAATTCCTGAACGAATTTTTCATCCTCATCGCTCTCTTTTCCCCTTAATTTGAAATTGCAATGGGCCAAAGAAAAATTGAGCTCACAATGCGAACAAAGATGGGCTAAAACAACACTATCCAACCCCCCACTGCAGGCCAGCAAGAATTTATTATGAAGTAACTCCGGAAAATGCTTGTCAATATGGTTTTTAAAATCCTCTAACACCCCGCAAAATTACTTAAAGTTGTTCCCTTAGCCAATTCTGAATGACATTCAATAGTTCTGCACTACAAATATCATGATGCAGTTCATGGTAGCCACCTTTAATCAATTTAAGCGTTGTGGTATTACTGTTTTCATGAAATTCCTTGGTTCCCTCAAAATCGATAATGGGATCCGCAGTTCCGTGGACCAAAAGCGTTTTAATAGCTAGACTTGTGGCATTTGCAATGGCCCACTCCCCAGCATCAATAATAGGAAAAGAGAACATAGGACTTACTTTGTCGTGTATCAAAGGGTCCGACTTGTATTTTTCAACTTCCTCTGGTATTCTAGAAATTCCATTAGGGTCCAATCCTGCTGGCAGGATTATCGATGGCCAGATGTTCAACATTGCCTTTCCAAGAACCATTTTCCATTTAGGGGGCTGAAAAGCCAATCTTAAATATGGACTTGAGGCAATGATACCCTTTAAATTGGTCGTATTCCGTAGGGCATAATTCAAAACCAGATTGCCACCCATGCTGTGTCCGTATAAGAATTGCGGTACTTGCGGAAATAAGGAAGTTGTTTTTTCAATAACTTTATCCAATAATTGCAATAACGCTTCATAACTAGGGCAATGTCCTTGCTTTCCACCAGATTTTCCATGACCAAAATTATCATAAACTACTACAGCCAAGTCGGTATCCAGTAGCATTGGAATCACATTTTCCATATAGCGGCCTGAATACTCCCCAAAACCATGGACCAATACCACTACACCATTAACCTTTTTAGGTTGAACATACGCCGCATAAATATTAATGTGGTTGGATTCTAAAACAAATTCCTGCAACTTCATAACAAAAATTTATTTTGAATCAACTCTGGATATTGATGGTGAAAATGTACATTGGATTCTTCTAACACAACATAAAAGTAATGAAGAATATAAGCTAGATCATTATAAATGTTCAGTGACAACCTTATGAAGAATTACTTGAGCAGATTTTTCGTAGTCATCATTCCACTTAAAATAATTACCGGTTTTGAAATAGTTTTCATGAATATAGCCATTTCCAACATAGTCAAAAACAAAGGTGTAATCAATGTCAAGGCTTTTAGCTTCACAGAATAAGGCATAATAAAGCTTGCCCTCCTCTACCTTTAACTTTATGGTGAATACTTCTTCATCTACTTTCCCGATGGTGATCTTCTCATCAAAATCACTGGTCCATGGTTCACCTACATCTGGTTTTGTATAATATTCAATAACTAAATCACCATTCTTCCATTGTACCTTCACAGTTGCTGGAGAACCTGTTATACCCTCAGATTCTTTACCGTGTATTTGGGCTACATAGGTTTGTCCTGTACCCTCACAATAATCAACATTTAGGGTAGATTCCAAAACATGGATACCATTACTCATTAACCAATTATCGGATGTGTCTTGATTTCCTTGCCAAAACTCCCTAAGCTCTGATCTGCAATATTTACCCTCATCTAGACCAAAGGGTCCGCCAGAAGTTGTAAAACCCGTAAATTTCGTGTACATGGTATAACTTCCATCATTGTTTTTGTAAAAATATTCTTGTTCTGCGGGAGTTAAATTTTCATTTTCAATATCCTCATAGAAAATAGAGGTTGCGGAACCATCTCCCCTATCCAATGGAACGGACAGATACCAGTTTTTCCAGACGATATTAACCTCCTCGACTGGTTCTTCCACGATTTCTTCCTCTTCTTCTTGACCCACCGTTTCCTCTGGCTCCTCAATGGAATCAGAATTGGAACCGCAATTGATAAGTGTCAAATTAAGACAAATAAATAAAAAGAAACGAAGGGGGAAATTGAAGGTGTTCATACAGTTAAATAATAGATGCAAATATAATTCAAAAAGAACTAATATTCATTGTCTTCCAAAACTTCGCGCATTGCCTTTGCCTTTAGCAGACACTCCTCATATTCAAGTTCTGGCGAAGCTTTTGCTGTTAGTGCACTGCCAACTGCATATGAGACATATTTATTGGTCTCATTGTATAAAATACTGCGTATGACCACATTAAAATCAAAATTATTATCTGGAGTAAAATAGCCTACCGCTCCGCTATAGAGTCCTCTTTTAAAAGTTTCCAATTTTTCTATTATCTGCATTGCAGAAACCTTTGGAGCTCCAGTCATACTTCCCATAGGAAAGGTCTCCTTTATAATTTCAACTGGATTTTTATCCGCTGGAACCCTGCTTACAATTGTTGATACCATTTGATGCACTTGCTCATAGCTGTACACTTCACATAGTTCTTTAACTTCCACAGAACCTCTTAATGCACTTTTGGATAAATCATTTCTGACCAAATCAACAATCATGATGTTTTCAGCCCTTTCTTTTGGGTCTTCTTTCAGGCTGTTTTTTAAGAGCTTATCCTCTAGTACATTATGGGATCTTTTAGCCGTTCCCTTAATGGGTTGCGAAATGATCCTATCTCCTTCTTTTCTTAAATACCGTTCTGGAGAAGCAGAAAACAGATATTTATTGTCCAATCTTAGAAATGTGGCAAAAGGTGCTTTTGAAATTGAATTTAGCCTTTCATACGTCCTTAATGGGTCAATACGGGTGTTTTCGGCATAAAACTCTTGGCAAAAATTTGCTTCATAGATATCACCCCTATGAATATGACGTAACATTTCTTCGGCACCCCTAAAATATTCATCTTTAAAAACACGAAGTTTTATTCGAATGTCGTCGGTAATTTTAATGCTATTGTTTGGTTCTTGAAAATGATTTTTGATAGTCTTAAAATCGTCCTCAATCTCATCAGTGACCATATTCAAATAATTGAATTCGACCATGTTCCCATTAATTTGAATGATTTTTTTTGGCTGGAAGAAAAAAAGTTCAGGAAAATCCAGTCCGTCATGATTATTGGATGATAACTTTTCCACATCATTTTTTAAATCATAGGAGAGATATCCAAAAATCCAGTCCTTGGTTTCTGACTGGTACTCTTTTAGGTTTTCAAAAGCATTAATGGAATCGGTTTGTAAAACGGTAAGCGCATCAACCGCTAAAATGGCATCGAAAGAGCTATATGATTCAGTTTGCGAATTACTATCCAACCAAATCGTTTCATAAAACTGCTGTGACCATTGAAGCAATCGCTCTTTAAATTCAAGAACATCAGCTACTTTAAAAGATAGTTTAGTGCGCAACTTACTATAATTCAGAGAGAAAGCTTTCCAATGCTTTTTTATGTGCTTTCTTTAGTTCAGCATCAAGAATACCTTGTTCCTCATTAAAATTGGTATAAAATGATGGGAGTGAAAACGTAGCCGCCACAGTACCGCCAACCCTTGGCAAGGCATTCAAAACATATTCCTTGGCACTTAGGGCACCCCGTTTACCAGGTGAGGTAGACATCAGAAATACTGGGGTGTTTTCCAGATAGTTTCTATCAGCTCTAGATAGCCAATCAAGCACATTTTTAAAATAGGCTGACGGACCACTATTATGTTCATTTACAGAAATAATCAAGGCATCGGCCTTTTCAATTTTTTCTTTGAGTTTTATTAGTGCTTCAGGAAATCCCAATTGTTTTTCGCGATCCTCGCTATACATGGGAAATGTAATGCTTGCCATATTTAACAATTCCAAGTCATGATCATGGATAAGTGAGATCGTATGTTTTACCAATTTAAAATTTACCGAGGTTGAGGAATTGCTTCCTGCAAATGCCAATATCGAAGCCATAGTTGTGATTAAATGGTTGGTTTTCGACGAAAATACCGCAAAATACTGCGTTATGCGAGTAATTTATCTAATTTTGCACCGCAAAACATCCAAACGTATTGTAATTCAAGTATATAGAAAAGATTGACTTACGAAAAACGTTGGATCATTTAACAATAATTATCCTTGGAAAAGAAAACAGCCAGATTATATTTTATTGATGCCATGCGGGCATGGGCTATTCTCATGATGCTGCAAGGACATTTTATTGATGGTCTTTTGGATAATGCTTTTAGGGACAATACAGACCTTTCCTTTAACATCTGGAAATACTTTAGGGGTATTACCGCTCCTGTTTTCTTCACGGTTTCAGGTTTTATTTTTACCTATTTACTTATTAGAGTGCCTCAAAAGGGAATGCAAAACCCGAGGGTCAAAAAAGGATTGAAACGCGGATTACAACTCATTTTTATTGGTTATTTGCTACGGACGAACCTATTGGGCATACTTGGCGGTGAAATATATGATGCTTTTTATTTAGTGGATGTACTACATTGTATTGGCCTTTCCTTATTGGGTATTATAGGATTTTACCTATTATCACAAAACGGGAAAAAGTCATTACTCCCTTCCTTATTGATAGGGGTTACGGCAATATTATTTCTATTTGAGCCTATTTACAGTCAGTGGTCCTTCGGTTTTTTACCGCAAGCAGTGGGCAATTATTTTACAAAAGCCAACGGTTCTGTATTTACAATAATCCCTTGGTTTGGTTATACTACTTTTGGAGCGTTTATGTCTGTATTATTTACGCGCTATAAAAATTTCAAGTATTTATACCAATACGCCATAACCTTATGCTTGTTAATAGGCCTGAGTTTAATTTTCTTTTCTTCGGATTTCTTATTGGGGCTTTCAGAAATTACTGGTATTTCAGTATTTAAGGAGATAGCAATGAACAATTACCTTTTTATTCGACTGGGTGATGTGTTTTTGGTCTTTGCAGGTTTTATGCTTTTTAGAAGTCTCCTGACCAATGCAACGGTTTTGAAGCTTGGGCAAAGCACCTTATCAATCTATATAATTCATTTCATAATACTTTATGGCAGCTTTACCGGATTAGGCCTGTATGGCTTCTTTCATCATGAATTGAGTCCGACTACGGCTATTGCAGGCGCTGTAGTTTTTATGATTGTTTGTTCCTTTACAGCTTTGCTATATGAAAAACATAAGGCAACGCTCAAATTGAATATTTCTTCAACTGTTCGTTTTGTAATACTAAAACTTGAACCTTGGTATGCTTTTACACAAAAACTTCTTAAGGTCAACATAGCCAAACTGCTTAAGTCATTTGGGCTTATAAAGAGCTAGAACGATCTTTTTAGCTGTGTTTAAAAAAATCAATAGTTCTTATCTATCAATTTCAATTCCTCGGCAGAAAATTGTAATTGATCCAGGGCAGCAAAATTTTCTTTAAGCTGATTTGCAGAACTAACGCCTATTAATACAGAGGCCACATTAGGTCTATTCAACAACCAGGCTATGGCCATTTGCGATAATTTTAGCCCTCTTTACGAAGCAATATCCGCCAGGTTCTTGATTTTTTCCAGGTTTTTATTAACTGTCGATTTATCCAAATATGTTAAATCCCTAGCAGCTATGGAACCCTCGGGAATACCTATGATATATGTCCCCATCAATCTAGAGACATCCCGAAACGTCGGGAGAAAGTACGGGCAAAACCACTATCTAAATATGCAATGCTCTATCGCCAGTTGCAGCCAGCGCAGCTTCTTTAACCGCCTCAGCATACGTAGGGTGTGCATGGCTCATTCTAGAGATATCCTCGGCAGATGCCCTAAATTCCATCGCAGTAACGGCCTCAGTGATTAAATCGGCACAACGGGCACCGATCATATGAACTCCAAGCACTTCATCAGTGGTGGCGTCGGCAAGTATTTTTACAAATCCATCAACATCCATACTGGCGCGAGCCCTTCCTAATGCACGCATTGGGAACTGTCCAACTTTATAAGCAATCCCAGCATCTTTCAATTCCTCTTCAGTTTTACCAACAGCCGCAACTTCGGGCCAGGTATAAACCACACCAGGAATCAGGTTGTAATCTATATGGGGTTTTTGGCCAGCCATAAATTCGGCCACCATAGTACCTTCTTCTTCGGCCTTATGTGCTAACATTGCACCCCGTACCACATCCCCTATGGCATAAATATTTGGAATATTGGTCTGTAGCTGTTCATTAACTTCCACCCTACCACTTTCGTCAAGTTTTACTCCGGCAGCCTTAGCATTTAATCCATCAGTGTACGGCTTACGCCCTACTGATACCAAGCAATAGTCCCCTTTGAAGACTACTTCCTGGCCTTTTTTGTCATCAGCCTTCACTATGACCTCCTTGCCTTTTCTTTCAACAGATTTTACCTTATGCGAAAGGTGGAATTTCACCTTTTGCTTTTTCATTGTTTTCATCAATTCCTTTGACAGACCTGCATCCATGGTTGGAATAATTCGATCCATATATTCCACAACTGAGACCTCGGCCCCAAGACGTTTATATACCTGTCCCAATTCCAGACCAATAACCCCACCGCCAATAACAATCATATGCTTTGGAATCTCCTTGAGTTTTAAAGCCTCAGTAGAGGTTATGACCTTCTCCTTATCTAATTTTATAAAAGGTAAGGTCGATGGTTTTGAGCCCGTTGCAATAATGGTGTTTTTAGCCGCTATCGTTTGAACCTTTCCATCATTTTTGGTGATCTTTACATGGGTTGCATCCTTAAAACTACCAACCCCTTCGTAAACATCGATTTTATTTTTATCCATCAAAAACTGAATCCCTTTTGTGGTCATATCTACAACACCTTGTTTCCGGGCTATCATTTTTTCAAGATTGACTTTTACCTCCCCTGGAATTTCAATGCCGTGTTCTTCAAAATGTTTTACGGCATCTTCATAATGGTGTGAAGAATCCAATAAAGCTTTAGATGGAATACAGCCCACATTTAGACAAGTACCGCCCAAAGTGCTATATTTTTCAATGATCGCTGTTTTCATTCCAAGTTGGGCACAGCGAATAGCTGCAACATATCCGCCTGGTCCAGAGCCTATTATGGCCACATCATATTGAGTCATAGTTCTTCTTGATTTATGTTGACCAACAAAATTAGTATTATTTTCCGGTTTTATAATGGTATTCTGGTAGTATGCTTTACTTCATTTATCACAAATGAACTTTGTGTACTCCCAATATGATTTAGAGCTGTTAATTTGGTCACCATAAAGTCTCTATAGGCCTCCATATTGCGTACGTATATCTTTAAAATATAATCATAATCACCGCTGGTATGATAACACTCCACTACTTCCTGTAACTGCAGAACCTCCTTTTCAAATTGCAGTACATAATCCTTGGCATGCTGTATCAATTTTACATGGCAAAGCACAATAAAGGCCTTATCAACCTTTTTCTTATCAATAAGCGCCACGTATTTGGTAATGATACCTGATCTTTCCAAACGTTTAATGCGTTCGTATACCGCTGTAACAGAAAGATTTAGATGATTAGCATATTCCTTCGTGGTTCTTTTGCAATCATCTTGCAAAAGTGCCAGTAGTTTACTATCTATTTCATCAAATTTCATACTGATTATTTTTCATTATTAATACGTTCTGAATTCGATTTATAATCAATAAATCTAATTAATAGGTAATATATAGTTTTATTAACTATATATTATAGTATATATTGATTTTAAAACAACTTAATCGTATTTTTAGTATATAAAAACAAATTATCATGAATAATAAAGCATCTGACAATCTGCAAGATCTTCAATATTTTGGTGAATACGGAGGGGTAAATCCTTCTATTTCAGACTCCTCAACTTATACCTTTTTATCGGCAAAAACAATGTTCGATACCTTTGAAGGCAATACAGAAGGATGCTATTTGTATACCCGACACTCTTCCCCATCAAACCTCTATTTAGGAGAGGCCCTAGCCGCTTTGGAAGGCACCGAGAGCGCTAATGTTACGGCAAGTGGAATGGGCGCCATCACCGCGGTCATTATGCAGTTGTGTGATGCAGGGGACCATATAGTGAGCAGTAGAACCATATATGGTGGAACTTATGCTTTTATGAAGAATTTCCTAAAGAAATTCAATATCAAAACCTCTTTTGTAGATATCACTAATATTGAAGCCGTTGAAAAATCGATCACCCCTAAGACCAAAATGATCTATTGCGAATCTGTCAGTAATCCACTTTTGGAGATTGCAGACATTAAAGCCTTATCTGCCCTGGCAAAAAAATATGGGATTCCGTTGGTTGTAGACAATACATTTTCACCTTTATCAATTTCACCAGCAAAACTTGGAGCAGAAATCGTAATACATAGTTTAACAAAATTCATAAATGGAACGAGCGATTGTGTTGCGGGAGTTGTTTGTGGAACCACAGATTTTTGCCTTGCACTGAAAGATGTACATGATGGTGCTGGAATGCTTTTGGGAAGCACCTTGGATAGCCTTAGGGCCGCATCAATACTTAAAAATATGCGTACGCTTCACATACGCATGAAGAAACATAGTGAAAATGCCCAATATTTGGCTCAGAATTTTGAAAATGACGGACTCAAAGTTGTTTATCCGGGCCTTAAGTCGCACAACGGTCATGAAAAAATAAAAGAGCTTATGAACCATGAATATGGTTTTGGCGGAATTATGACCATAAATGTTGGGTCTTTGGATAAGGCAAATGCCTTGATGGAACTCATACAAAAGAAAAAATTGGGCTATTTGGCCGTTAGTCTTGGTTTTTATAAAACGCTCTTCAGCGCGCCAGGAACTTCAACATCTTCAGAAATTCCACTTGAAGAACAAAAGGAAATGGGCTTATCTGATGGTTTAATACGTTTTTCCATTGGTTTGGATAACGATATTCACCGAACCTATGAGATCATGCGCGAATGTATGGTCGAACTTAATATACTTAGTGGTAAAAAGTCTTTGGTTTAAAACCATTGGGTTGCCGGGTTTGCAGAACAGATGGTAAAATCGTAATATTACCTGGTAACCAAACTATTCTTAATGCAAAGCCAAGACATAAAACCATCCGAACCCCAAGATGAACATATTGTTGAAAATATTGAGTTAAACATCTGGGAAGCGCTAATTCCCGTTTTTGCCTTGGTTGGCATGTTAGCGTATAATGTATATGTTTTCGGTGATGATGCAATTGGCGGCTCTAATCAGTTTATACTTTTAATGGGTGGCGCAGTGGCTGCTATAGTCGGTGTTTTCAATAAAGTTTCATACAAACAAATGCTCGCTGAGGTTGCAGAGAATGTAAAATCGACCACAGGCGCTTTACTTATCCTTCTCATGGTTGGTGCTTTGGCTGGCACTTGGTTGGTTAGCGGGATCATCCCTGCAATGATATACTATGGCCTTCAGATATTGAACCCTACCATATTTTTAGCGGCATGTGTGGTCATATGTGCCATAATATCAATAGCTACCGGTAGTAGCTGGACAACTTCCGCCACCGTCGGTATAGCTCTTATTGGGATTGGGGAAGCTTTGGGGATTTCTTTGGGAATGACAGCGGGAGCTGTACTTTCAGGAGCCTATTTTGGTGATAAAATGTCACCTTTAAGTGATACTACCAACTTAGCACCAGCAATGGCAGGAGGTGAACTATTTGATCATATAAAATATATGACCATTACAACGATACCTACCATTTTAGTGACTTTGGTCATCTTCATAATAATGGGATTCACTATTGACACTACTGGTTCAGCGGATACTGCAGCTATACTTGAGTCTATAGATGCTACGTTGAACATAAATGGCTGGTTATTTATAGTGCCTTTGGTAGTGATTTTTTTGATAATAAAGAAAACACCTCCTTTGGCGGCATTATTGATAGGAACGCTGCTTGGAGCTGTATTTGCATTGATTTTTCAACCCGATATTGTAGCCCAGATCACAGGTGCCAAAGAACTGACTTTTGAATCAGGGTATAAAGGTATTTTAAAAGCGATAACTGTAAAGACCAGTATAGCTACGGACAATGTTGCGCTGAACGATTTATTTTCTGCCAAAGGCATGGCAGGAATGCTAGGTACTATTTGGCTTATTGTTTGCGCCATGGTTTTCGGAGGTGTTATGGACGGTATCGGAGCCCTATCAAGGATCACAAAATCGCTCTTAAGTATGGCCAAAACCACATTTGGACTTTTTGCCAGTACAGTAGGTAGTTGCTTGGCATTGAATGTAACTGCTTCTGATCAATATTTAGCCATTGTAGTACCTGGTAAAATGTTTGCCCAAGCTTATGCCGATAGAAACCTTGCACCGGAAAATCTAAGCCGTACGTTGGAGGATTCTGGTACAGTCACATCGGTATTAATTCCTTGGAACACCTGCGGTGCATACCACAGTGGCGTTTTGGGCGTGAGTGTGGCAGATTATTTCCTCTATGCCATATTCAATTGGTTGAGTCCGTTTATGACCTTGCTTTTTGCTGCATTGAATATAAAGATCAAACAGTTGCGGGGCATTGAATGAGTTTATACAGCGTGTTGTAGGCTCAATTGATTCGTAATACATTAACAAAATGAGTTTGAAGTCCATACCTTATTCGTATGGACTTTTTTATTTGATATTCTACATATATCAGGTTAAAATTTTTTAATTTCACAGTTCATTTAAAATAGAATATTATGGCTACTGTTACACTAAAAGGAAACGAAATACATACATTGGGCAACTTACCTGCTATTGGCGGTTCTGCACCGGGTTTTAAATTAACGAAGACCGATTTATCTTCATCCTCTTTATCTGAATATGAAGGAAGAAGATTGGTGCTTAATATCTTTCCAAGTATTGATACAGGCACATGTGCCGCATCTGTAAGACAATTCAATCAAGAAGCTGCTGAGTTGGAAAATACCATTGTTCTATGTATTTCCAAAGATTTACCATTCGCACAAACCCGTTTTTGTGGTGCTGAGGGCATTGAAAATGTAGTAATGCTATCTGATTATAAAGATGGTGCATTTGGTAAGGCATACCAAGTTGAATTCACTGATGGACCATTGCAAGGGCTGCTTTCAAGATCTGTGGTCGTAGTGAATGAAAATGGGAAGGTGGTTTATACCGAACAGGTTACAGAAACTGTTGAAGAGCCAAATTACAAAGCAGCCTTAGAAGCATTAATGGATGCCTAAGGAATCTTTTATACAAAATAGAATCCGTGGTGTAGGTTATGCCCTAAAAGGCGCACTACTTTTGATAAAGACCGAAGCGAGTATAAAAATCCAGATTTTTATTGCATTGGTGGTTACAGCCGGCGGATTCTATTTTGATATAACCACTACGGAATGGATCATTCAAATACTTGCCATTGCCTTAGTTCTCGGTATAGAAGGTTTGAATACAGCTATAGAAAAACTTTCTGATTTTGTACAACCCGAGTTCGATGAGAAGATCGGATTTATTAAGGACATATCTGCCGGAGCGGTAATGCTTGTTTCAATCGCAGCCAGCGTAGTTGGCCTCATCATCTATCTACCCAAGATTTTTTAAAACATTCTTGACTTTGGCTTAGATAGTAAATTTGTATTTTTGCCCCTAGAATTAATCTATTAATGGCAAAAAAAGGGAGAAAGTCAAAGCCTAAGACCCCGAAAAAGGGCTTATCTTTAAAATTATCCAAGAAAAATAAAATAATATTGGGAAGCCTTTTAATGCTTTTCAGTGTCGCCTTGTTCTTTTCATTTATCTCCTTTTATTTTACTTGGCAAGATGATCAAAGTCTTTTGTCGGAATTTGCCAATCGCAATGAACAGGCCAAAAACCTTTTAAACAAGTTTGGCGCGAGCGTTAGCCACATCTTTATGTACAAGGGCTTTGGATTAGCTACTTTGATTTTCCCATTTTTATTGTTCTATACAGGCCTCTATATGTTCCTAAGCTTAACTAAGCAAGGGTTGCTTCAAAAATGGATATGGGGATTGATATTTATTATTTGGATATCAATAACCCTTGGTTTCTTCGCTATTGAAAAACCATTATTAGGCGGACTTGTAGGTTATGAAATGAACGATTTTCTACAAGATTACGCGGGTAAAATTGGAGTTTTCCTGCTCTTGTTATTTGGTCTGGTCTTTATACTGGTACGGTTATTTCAATTTACTCCGGATGCCATCTTCGAATATTTTAAATCCAAGAAAGCGTCGATTGCATCTGAATTCAAAAAAAATCCAACAGAAGTAGGCGCTACAATCGAATTTGATAAAGAAGATGATTCTCCCGTAATTATTGATACCTATACCCATAAAGAGCATATTCCGCCTCTTGAAAAAGAAAAGGTCAAAGATGATTTAGAAATAACCAATCCAAAAGATGTCGTTGAAGAAGAAGTTTTAGCCATGGAGGTTGAAAAGATAGTTGAAGAAAAAGAGGAGAAAGATAATATTGCTGATAAATTGGTTGATGATTTCGGCGAATTTGACCCAACCTTGGAATTAGGTAATTACAAATTTCCGACCATTGATTTATTAGATCAACATGGCACTTCAGGGGGAATTACCATCAATCAGGAAGAACTTGAGGAAAACAAGAATAAAATTGTTGAGACACTAAAGAATTATAAAATCGGGATTGCCCAGATCAAGGCAACAATTGGGCCGACGGTTACGCTTTATGAAATAGTGCCAGATGCAGGAGTCCGTATATCTAAAATCAAGAACCTAGAAGATGATATAGCCCTTTCCCTAGCCGCTTTGGGCATTCGGATCATAGCCCCAATACCTGGAAAAGGAACTATTGGCATCGAGGTTCCCAACAAGAAACCAACAGTGGTTTCCATGCGTTCCGTTATTGCTTCAAGCAAGTTTCAAAAAGCAGAAATGCAATTACCAATAGCATTTGGCAAAACCATAAGCAACGAAACTTTTGTGGTAGATTTGGCAAAAATGCCCCACTTGCTAATGGCTGGAGCAACCGGTCAAGGTAAGTCGGTCGGTTTAAATGCTGTCATTACTTCCCTCCTATATAAAAAGCACCCTGCAGAAGTTAAATTTATTCTTGTAGATCCTAAAAAAGTTGAGTTAACGCTATATAATAAGATTGAAAGGCATTTCTTGGCCAAGCTTCCTGACTCTGAAGAAGCCATCATCACAGATAACACTAAGGTGATTAATACGCTGAATTCCCTTTGTATAGAAATGGACAACAGGTATGAGTTATTGAAATTGGCCATGGTTCGTAACATCAAGGAGTACAATACCAAATTCAAGGCACGTAAATTGAATCCTAACGACGGGCATAAGTTTCTACCCTATATTGTTTTGATCATAGATGAGTTTGCCGATTTGATCATGACCGCTGGAAAAGAGGTGGAAACCCCAATTGCCCGATTAGCGCAATTGGCGCGGGCCATAGGTATTCATTTGATCATTGCTACCCAACGGCCATCAGTTAACGTTATTACGGGTATTATAAAAGCTAATTTTCCAGCACGTATTGCCTTTAGGGTAACTTCAAAAATAGATTCAAGAACAATTCTGGATGCCCAAGGCGCTGATCAGTTGATAGGTCGTGGTGATATGCTTTTCACGCAAGGCAATGAAGTAACCCGTATACAATGCGCCTTTGTTGATACCCCTGAAGTGGAAAAAATAACAGCATATATTGGTTCACAAAGAGCTTATCCTCATGCACATGAATTACCAGAATACGTTGGTGAAGATTCTGGCACAAGTATTGATTATGAAATCAGTGAAAGGGATGTTATGTTTAGGGATGCTGCCCAAGTTATTGTCATCGCGCAACAAGGGTCAGCTTCTTTATTGCAACGCAAACTTAAGTTGGGTTATAATCGGGCAGGTCGTATTATTGACCAATTGGAGGCCGCGGGTATCGTAGGTCCTTTTGAAGGCAGTAAGGCCAGACAGGTCTTAGTATCTGATATGATGGCATTAGATCAATTATTGAATAACGAGTCAAATTAACACATAATGAAAAATATATTTTTTATCACCGTAGCATTTTTATCGATAAACTTGATTAACGCACAGAATTCTGACAAAGCAAAAGCATTATTGGATGAGGTTTATAATAAGGTACAAGGATATGATAATATTTTTGTCGATTTTAAATACGTACTCAACAACCAAGAAGCAAGTATAAATGATGAAACAAGAGGCGATGTAACCATGCAGGGAGATAAATATGTTGCAAACTTTTTTGGGGCACAACAATTATATGATGGTAGCAAGGTTTACACTATAGTTCCCGAAAATGAGGAGGTTACGATTGAGGATAAGTCTAATGATGAAGATACGATCACGCCATCAAAAATGTTGACTTTCTATAGACAGGGGCACACATACAAGTGGGACATTCTTCAAAATGTACAAGGAAGAAAAATACAGTTTATAAAACTTATCCCAATCGATACAAATACCGAAATCAATTCCATTCTTTTGGGTATAGATGCTGAGACCAAACACATTTACAAAGTGATAGAGACCGGTAAAAATGGGACAATGACCACTATAACTGTTAATTCTTTTAAAACAAACCAACCTTTATCAAAAACCTTATTTACTTTTGATGAGAACAAGTATAAAAACGAAGGGTACTACATCATAAGAAACTAGTGTTGAATTAAGTAAAAATGACGGCTAAGCCAATCATGGATTTTGGGTCGAGCCGAGCCATAAAATCATGGCATAGTCACAATAATGGATTTATTTTTTAACACTTGATCAGCACCAAAGATGACTTGGACTATTTGTAGGTTTTTACATAAACTAACACTGCTACATTGAGAATATTAGACCGGTATATTTTATCGAGATTCCTATTTAATTTTTTCAGCTCGTTTGTAATATTGATGTTCATCTTTATATTTCAAACGATTTGGCTTTTTATTGATGATTTGGCTGGTAAAGGCTTGGACATTATCATTATTGGCAAATTTCTTTTTTACCTGCTGCCCAATCTCACTGAGAAAGTTTTACCACTAACCGTATTGCTTTCTTCAATTCTGACCTTTGGGACATTGGCTGAAAACTATGAGTTCGCTGCGATGAAAGCTTCCGGTATTTCATTACAAAGAGCCATGCTAAGCCTTATTGTTTTCATTGTCTTTTTGGGCGGTGTTACTTTTTATTTCGCCAATAGTGTAATTCCTGCATCAGAACAGAAAATTTACAACCTACGTCGTAATATCGCAAAAGTAAAGCCTGCTGTCGCCATTGTTGAAGGGGTTTTTAGTGATTTTGAAGGTGCCGATATGAATATCAAAGTTGATAAAAAGTATGGTGAAAATGACCGTTTTCTGGAAAATGTCACCATTCATTTAAAAACAAAAACCAAAGTTAATTCCACGGTAATTAAAGCAAAGACTGGAGAACTTAAAAGCAGTGAATCTTCTGATATTTTACAATTGGTATTGTATGATGGCCACTACTATCGTGATTTGGAAAAAAGTTCTAGCAAAGCCAAAAATAAATATCCGTTTGCCAATGCGAATTTTGAAACCTATACCATGAACATTGATCTTTCTGAATTCAACAATGTTGATATGGATGAGGAAAGGGATATTAGTACGGAAAAAATGAAAAATGTCTATAGACTAACAAAGGACATTGACTCTTTGAAAAAAGACAACCTTAGAATTGTTGAGGCTTTTTCAAAAAATATCCAAGGAAGAATGGGAGCTTTTGTTCCCTTGCCCAAGGAAGACTCAACATATGTTGATAAAAGGATGGCCGCAAATGCCAAGCTTTCCAAAAAAGAAATAGCTATTAGGGACAGTACAACAACTGCTGATGTCAATTCGGTCAGCGATGTTGTAAATCTCTATCAGGATTGGCAAAAAATACAGATCGCTGGTGCTGCAAAAAATGTCGCTTCAAATGTATTGACCTCCATTCAGGGGAAAAGAAATGAATTGGAAAAACGATATGAAATCTATAATAGACATATTCTAGCATTACACAAGAAATATGCCCTGGCCCTATCTTGCGTTATTCTATTCTTTGTTGGCGCACCTTTGGGAGCCATTATTCGTAAAGGTGGAATTGGATTGCCAATGGTCATAGCAATTATCTTATTCCTAACTTATTATTTTATTGGCGTATTTGCAGAGAACTATGCCAAAAAAAATGAAATCCATCCAATTTTTGGAGCATGGTTATCTACAATGATAATGTTACCTTTGAGCATTGTCTTAACAAAAAGGGCAACAGCTGATAGAGGATTAATGAATTTTGATGGAGTGTTCGAATTCTTTACTAAAATATTCAAGAAGAAAAATAAAGAAACTGCCACAGCATGATAACAAGCATGGAAAAAAGTATACAATTAAATACTATAGCGGAAGCGATTGAGGATGTACGTAAAGGGAAAGTAATCATTGTTGTTGATGATGAAAATCGTGAAAATGAAGGCGATTTCATTGCAGCCGCCGAAATGGTGACGCCTGAAATGATAAACTTTATGGCCAAACATGGTCGCGGATTAATCTGTGCTCCTTTGACTGAAGACCGCTGCAAAGAATTGAATCTTGAAATGATGGTGCAAAACAATACGGTATTGCATCAAACCCAATTTACTGTTTCTGTTGATTTGATTGGGAATGGTTGTACTACGGGTATTTCTGTACATGACCGCTCAAAAACAATATTATCATTGGTTAATGACACTACCAAACCACATGATTTGGGGCGTCCAGGTCATATTTTTCCCTTACGGGCCAAGAATGGTGGTGTGTTAAGACGAACAGGTCACACAGAAGCGGCCATAGACCTTGCCAGACTTGCTGGTTTTAAACCCGCAGGTATTTTGGTTGAAATTTTAAATGAAGATGGAACAATGGCCAGATTACCCCAGTTGGTTGATGTGGCAAAGAAATTTGATTTAAAGGTTATTTCTATTGAGGATTTGGTAGCCTATCGTATGGAGCACGATAGCCTTATCGAAAAGAAAGAAGATTTTGAAATCACTACACGTTTTGGAAAGTTCAGATTGCGCGCTTACCAACAAACAACGAACGATCAGGTGCATATCGCATTGACCAAAGGTGAATGGGAGTTAAATAAACCCATTCTTACACGTATTAATGCCACTCTGGTAAACAATGATATTTTGGGAACATTGACCAATAATCCTGAAAAGAAGTTAGAGGATATGTTCCGGGCAATCAATAGTGAGGAAAATGCTGCATTTGTTTTTATAAACCAAGAATCCCAATCACTTAATCTATTGCATAGATTAGCTGAATTGAAGAATTTACAATCAAAAGGTGTTTTTAAAGCCCCTAAAATTGATATGGATACGAGGGATTTTGGCGTTGGCGCACAAATTCTACATGACTTGAATATTTCCAAAATACGCCTATTGACCAATACCTTGCAAGCCAAACGGGTAGGTATCGTAGGATACGGTCTGGAAATCGTGGAATATGTGACCTACTAGTAATTCAAAGTTGTTTGCGCAATACAGCAGCCATTTTATTGGCTCGTTCTTGAACCTCAGATTCAGACCAACCCAATTTTATCAAGCAAGAAATAGTACGACCTATCCAATGGTCAGATTTTGAAAAATCAGCTTTGCTATAATCAGGCATTCTATCCTTTACTTCCTGGGGAAGCTTTCCCAGGGATTTCAGATTCATCAAATGCTCCCATTTACGGTAGTAATGCCAATTATTGTCAAACCAATAAAAGCAGCCATCAATTCCTGCTTCTGAAAGCGCTTCTTGTGATGCCTTTGCCTTTTCTTTATTAGGCAAAAAGAAACTTAAAAAAGAATAATTTTCAATTCCGCCTTCAGGAACCTTCCTAAAACGTATACCATCAATGGGTTCCAAAGCATTTCTTAAAATGGAATAATTACGTTCTTGAATAGCTAAAAAATCATCCAATCTTCTAATTTGCGCAAGACCCACGGCAGCGTTTAGTTCTGATATACGATAGTTATACCCTAAAAACGGATGGCTCTCCGCTCCCCTATCCTTACCTAAATGATCATGTCCGTGATCTGAATAATGATCTGCGTTTTTATAGTACTTTCCATTATTTGTTATTAAGGCACCCCCTTCACCGCAGGTAATGGTCTTTACATAATCAAATGAAAAACAACCCAAATCACCATAACTACCCAATGGTTTGCCTTCGTAACTCCCTCCGATGGCTTGACAGGCATCTTCCAACAACAATAATCCATGCTTGTCACATAAAGTCTTTAAAGCCCTTAAATTAGCCATAGAACCGCACATATGTACGGGCATCACAACTTTGGTATTTTTGGTAATTGCTTGTGCCACTGCCAAGGGATCTAATGTTAATGTATCATCAACATCAACCAGAATTGGCACAGCACCTATTGCCAATATTGATTCGAAACTAGCCACAAATGTAAAAGTGGGTATGATAACCTCGTCACCTGCTCCAATACCGGCACTGGCCAAAGCAATCGTCAAAGCGGCGGTACCGCTGCTCACCAATTGTGTATGCTTGGTTTGCATTCGAGCTGTAATTGCAGCTTCCAATTCTTTTGCCTTCCAATGGTCATTACGCATACCATCAAAACCATAGCGCATAAGTACACCTGAGTCTAATACATCCTGTACTTCTTTTTTCTCCTGTTCACCAAAAAGTTCAAATCCGGGCATACTATTAATTATTATACATTTTATTCGAAGATTTCAATAACACTATCCTCAATATTTTTTCTTACTTTTTCCATTCTGGAGAACATGTCATCCTTGGCCCTATATCCAACGGGAAGGACCAAAACTGATGTTAGACCCTTCTCATTTATTCCCAAGAGTTTATCATATTCCTTGGGTATAAACCCTTCCATGGGGCATGAATCAATTTCCTCCAAGGCACAAAAAGACAATAGGTTCCCCAAAGCCAGATAAGCTTGATTAGTTGCCCAAGTCTTGACTTCTTTTGCTTCCCTTTTTGAAAAATCCGCTACCAGTGAATCCTTGAATGGTTTTAAAATAGCATCACTAGTTCCCCTTATACTTTTTACCCGTTTAAAATATTGGGTTATAAACTCTTTATCGATTACTTTCTCTACACAAATGACAAGAACGTGTGATGCATTTTCAACTTGACTTTGTCCATAGGAACAAGGCACCAATTGCTTTTGCAGCTCTTTGTTTTGGACCAGGAGCATTTTAATGGGTTGCAAACCGTAAGAGGTTGCGGTAAGATTAAAGGCATGCTTTAAACCCTCAACCTTTTCATTGGACAATATTCTTTCCGAGTCGAATTTTTTCACGGCGTAACGCCATTTTAAATGTGCAATACTTTTTTCCACTTTCATTATCTTCATTCAATATTTCTATAAATCAAAAAACCATAGTTTAATGGCCATAATGACGACCATTACCACCAAAAAGGTCTTAATAAAGCCATCTCCTTTCTTAACCGAAAACCGACTGGACACCCATGCTCCCAACCCATTTCCGATTGCCAAAATAGCACCTACTTTCCAGTTAACCTTATCATTCAAGGCAAAGACAATTAGCGCGGAAAGGGTATAGACAAAGACTAAGGCTACTTTGGTGGCATTTACCCGCACAAGGTTCATTCGATTAAAATAATGCAGAAAAAGAATTATAATAAAACCTATACCCGCATTGATAAATCCGCCATAAATACCAATAAAGAAAAACGCCAATATTGATATCCAGAGATATTTTCCCGTGGTGCGTTCACCAAGATCAGTTAAGGATATTTTGGGTTTAAAAATAATGATCACAACCACAACGATCATGATTATGGCCAATATCCTGTTAAAGGTCTCCCCTTTGATATCAACAGCAAGCTGAGCCCCAATTATAGCACCTATTAGTGCCGATATGCCCAAATAAAGATTGAATGGAAATGTCGAGACCCCTTTACTCTTGAATCCTGCGGTTGCTATAGCTGTTTGAAAAACAATGGCAACCCGATTGGTACCATTGGCAACACTAGGTGGTAATCCTAAAAAAATCAAAACAGGCAACGATATCAATGATGCTCCCCCTGCTATGGTATTTATAAAGCCAACAACGAAACCAACAACGACCAAAAGAGGATAATGGTACCATTCTTCCATTTGACAAAAATAACTTCTTGTAAAGAATAAAACAGGCTTTGGTTAAAAAATAATAATCAACTTTCCTTTTACGGAATTGAAAAAGGTTTCTATATTTGCACCCTGTTAAGAAACAAGTATTGAATAGAGATTCCGCCCTTTTGCGGGATTAATTCAACTCCTATTTTTTTGTGCACACAAAGATGCTTCAAAACAATATGTTTCAGTAAGGAGAAATGGCAGAGTGGTCGAATGCACTAGTCTTGAAAACTAGCGAGGGTCACACCTCCGGGGGTTCGAATCCCTCTTTCTCCGCAAAAGGAAACCCTGACGGTACCGTCAGGGTTTTTTGTTTT
>CBDUKE010000023.1:0-33556 GCA_965367725.1 uncultured Maribacter sp.
AAGCCACCCACTCTCGTGGATGGCTTGGTGTCGCTTTCGCTCCCCCTCTTGGACTCGAACCAAGGACCCTCTGATTAACAGTCAGATGCTCTAACCAACTGAGCTAAGGAGGAATTTGAGTTACTTTAATCGCTTAAAGCGGGTGCAAATATAAATGTTTTTTCAAATACGCCCAACAAAAAAATGCTTTCTCTATTTAAATAACCATTTATACAAATCATTGCCATTTGCAAATAACAATAAAGCTATCAAAATAAAGAAGCCGATCATCTGCGCATATTCCAAAAACTTGTCGCTAGGCTTTCTCCCCGTTACCATTTCATATAATAAAAATGTCACATGACCACCATCCAAAGCAGGTATGGGAAGAATATTCATAAAGGCTAGAATTAAGGAAATGAATGCCGTGGCATTCCAAAATACAGGCCAGTTCCAACTATCAGGAAACAGGCCCCCTATAGCGGCAAAACCACCTAATTCTTTATAAGCCCCCGTATCAGGATTAAAGATTTTCTTCATTCCCTTGATATAGTTGTTCAGGGTTGATATGCCTTTGTCCAAACCAGCGGGAAACGACTCCAATAAGGTATATTTTTTGGTTTCAATGTCAAAATAACCTCTTTCCGCAGTCTCTTTCATTGTTAATGCCCCAAAGGCTATACCCAAAACACCTTCATCGCTAACTTTTGCAGTCAATGATTCTATATTACCTGAAAGCCTTTTAACGGTTACTGTAATTTCTTTACCCTTATTTATTTCCAATAAAGGTTTAACTTCATCCAAATAGGTGACATTTACATCATTGATTTTTATTACTTCGTCAAATTCTTGAAAATCGACTCCAGTATTAACCGATCCCTTGGAAATTTTTTTAATAAATAAAGGGGCCCTTAAGTTTAAAAACCGGACCTTATCCTTATCCTCCGAAAGCGTAGATATAAAATCAACGGGTATTTCTTGATCAAAGGTCCTTCCGTCTCGGACAATGGTCATGGTCTCGCCGTAAACGATTTCAGGTAGTGTATTTCTAAATGCCTCAATCTTATTACCATCAACAGCTATAATATTGTCCCCTGTTTGTACACCTAGCTTATCTCCAAGGGTTTTTTCCGTAACCCAAAACCCATCCTTTAAACTGTCTGTTGGGATATATTCATCTCCGTAGGCAAATGCGAGACCTACATAAATCAACACAGCCAATATAAAATTCACCGTTACCCCTCCCAACATGATAATCAATCGCTGCCAAGTCGGTTTGCTACGAAATTCCCATTCCTTGGGCTCTTCTTTTAAGGCCTCAGTATCCATGCTCTCATCAATCATCCCTGCTATCTTAACATAGCCTCCCAAAGGCAACCAACCGATACCATAAACGGTTTCCCCAATTTTTTTCTTAAACAGGGAAAACTTGATGTCAAAGAACAAATAGAATTTTTCTACCCTTGTCTTGAATATTTTGGCTGGAATAAAATGCCCCAATTCATGAAGCACTATCAATAACGATAAGCTCAAAAAGAATTGTATGATCTGTATTAATATAGGACTCATTTAAATTTTCTAAAATTGAACGAACAAAAGTACACTTTTACAGGGTCTTACAAAAAGAATCTACAGTGACAGCTTTCTTTTTATGAATTATTTAGGAGCTGAGCCAGGGATATTATTTGAAAGCTGAAAAAGACTAACGTACCTTTGCAAAAAAGATTATGCGTTCATTTTTTAGCAAATACAAACTATTCGCCATTGTTTTTTCGATACTATCGATTATAATTATGGTATTGTTCTATAATGCCCTTCAGCCCAAGAAAACGCTGACCATTTACCAACCGTCCATGGTCAACGCCGAACTTGTTGACAGCACCTTACAGCATGTCAAAAAATACCATACTATTGCTGATTTTTCTCTGACGAATCAAAACGGGAAAATAATAACGCAAAAGGACTATACAGATAAGATTTACATAGCCGATTTTTTCTTTACCACTTGCCCTACCATTTGCCCGATAATGACCAAGAATATGGCCGTAATACAAGCGCAAATTATTGATGATGACGATGTATTGTTACTTTCCCACTCGGTTACCCCGGTTATTGACTCAGTGGCCCAATTAAAAAAATATGCTTTGGAAAAAGGGGTGAATGATGCCAAATGGAATTTGGTCACTGGTGATAAAAAGCAGATATACCAACTGGCACGAAAATCTTACTTGGCCGTTAAGAACGATGGGGATGGAGGGCCTTTTGATATGATACATACCGAGAATTTTATCCTAGTCGATAAAGAGCGAAGAATACGAGGTTTTTATGACGGGACGAAAACTGAGGACATTGAAAAATTAATGGACGACCTGGATATTCTTAAAGCTTCATATTCCGAATAAATTCTTCTAAGATTTGCGATGATTTTACCATCCTAATTCACTTTTTTCCTTTATTTTTGCCCTTACTTATAATCAATCTAAATAAAAATTGGTAACCACGGTAGCAGACCTAAAAAGAGGGGAACGAGGAATTATAAAGGAGTTTGCAGAAGATATTCTTCCAATAAAGCTTCTTGAATTGGGTTGCCTACCAGGTAATGAAGTAGAAATGGTGCAAGTTGCGCCGTTTAAAGACCCCCTGTATATCAATGTCAACGGTTCCCATATTGCCATTAGACGTTCGGTTGCCCTTCAGATCGAGTTGGATATTATTGAAGACACCTTGTAAGCATGAGCAAACAAATTAATGTTGCACTCATTGGTAACCCAAACACTGGTAAAACCTCGGTTTTCAACCAACTCACAGGACTAAACCAAAAAGTTGGAAATTATCCGGGCATAACTGTCGAGAAAAAAGAAGGCATTTGCAAGCTTCCAAGGGGCGTTAAGGCTCATATTTTAGATCTCCCAGGCACCTATAGCCTCAATACTACCTCACTAGATGAAAGTGTTGCCGTAGAACTTCTTTTGAACAAGAATGACAAGGACCATCCTGATGTGGCCATCGTCATTTCTGATGTTGAAAATCTAAAAAGAAATCTCTTACTGTTCACCCAGATCAAGGACCTAAAAATACCCACCATTCTTGTTATTAATATGGCAGATAGAATGACTCGAAAGGGTATTACCTTGGATATTGAACAACTAGAGAAAAAACTGGATACCAAAATCGCCCTAGTCAGTACACGACAACAAACCGGGATTGATAGATTGAAGGAATTGATTGCCGACTACAAAAACTTATCCATTACTCCCAATCTGGATACCACTGTAATCGCTCCTGAATATTTTGAACGCCTGAGGGAGGCATTTCCCAATGAGGATCTTTACAAGCTTTGGTTGGTGATTACCCAGGATGTGAATTTTATGCCCATAGAGAAAACCTTGATTAAAGATTCATCTTCCTTTGTCACTAAATCTAAATCAGAACTTAAAAGGCTACAACAAAAAGAGACGATAAAAAGATATCAATTCATCAATTCAATTCTAAAAGAAACGTATTTAGTTGATGCAAATGCGGCAAAAGGTATAAAGGCTACGCTTGATAGAATTTTGACACATAAGGTCTTTGGATATCTGATTTTCTTTGTAATCCTACTCACTATATTCCAAGCCATTTATGATTGGAGCAGTATTCCGATGGACTTTATCGATGAGTCATTTGCATCGGCAAGTGAATGGGTCAAAGACTCCTTGCCTCCGGGAATGTTGACCAACTTGATTGCAGAAGGTATTCTTTCAGGCATAGGGGGTATTGTAATCTTCATTCCTCAAATCGCATTCTTGTTTTTGTTTATTTCATTATTGGAAGAATCTGGCTATATGAGTAGGGTCGTATTCTTAATGGACCGTATTATGCGCCCATTTGGTCTAAGTGGGAAAAGCGTTGTTCCTTTGATTTCGGGAACTGCTTGTGCCATACCTGCTGTAATGGCAACGCGAACCATCGAGAATTGGAAAGAACGCTTAATCACCATATTGGTTACACCCTTCACTACGTGTTCCGCCAGGTTACCCGTATACCTTATAATTATTTCATTGGTCATTCCTGAAGGCCGTTTTTTAGGCTTGGGTTACCAAGCCTTGACTTTAATGCTCCTGTATTTGATAGGGTTTGGGGCTGCCATAATTTCGGCCATGGCACTCAATAAGGTATTGAAAATCAAAAGTCGCACATTTTTCGTGGTCGAAATGCCAAGCTATAAACTCCCTTTGCTTAAAAATGTAGCCTACACAGTTTGGGAAAAGACCAAGAGTTTTGTCTTCGGAGCAGGAAAGATCATTTTAGCCATATCCATCATTTTATGGTTTTTGGGCTCAAATGGTATCACCGAGAATTATGAGAATGCAACATCGATTATTGAAAATCGAATACGTACAGAAGGGTTTACTACATACAACCAAAAAAGTATGGAGATTGATCTCGCTGCATATCAAAACGCCCTGAACGATAGTATAGCCAAAGACATTTACCCCATTAATACTGTACAGGTATCTGATTCAGTAAACCAGTTTAAGGTTGTGCTGATGGAAAAAGCCAAAAATCAAGAAATTGCCAGTTACAAGCTTGAAAATTCATATATAGGGAATATGGGCAAGGCCATTGAACCCATGGTAAAACCACTAGGCTATGACTGGAAAATAGGTATTGCCCTTATTACTTCTTTTGCAGCCCGTGAGGTTTTTGTAAGTACATTGGCAACCATTTACAGCGTTGGGAGTGATGAGGAGGAAACCATAAAACACCGAATGGCTGCCGAGATGAATACAGATACAAAAAAGCCTTTGTTCAACTTGGCATCCGGTATATCGCTTCTACTCTTTTATGCCTTCGCCATGCAATGTATGAGTACTTTGGCTATTGTTAAAAGAGAGACCAACTCTTGGAAATGGCCTGCAGCCCAACTCGTTTTTATGAGTCTTTTTGCCTATATTGTAGCATTGATTGCCTATCAAATCCTGAATTAATATGGTACTGTTCCAAGAAATATTGGTTTATATCATCTTACTGATAGCCATCGGTTTTATCGTTAAGAAATTCTTTCTCCCTAAATCATTCTTTAATTCAAAAAAGAGTGGAACCAAAGCCTGTGGGCAAGAAGATTGCGGTTGCCACTGATTGGGAATTATATTCTAATATTCCATATTCAGATACTTTTGAAGTAACAAAACCCAAAAAGGCTCGTCTTCCTATTTTAAACCATTGCTCATAATAAAAAGATAAAACTGTCATAAAGAAAATAAAAATATGCCAGATTTTTTTCTGACAATGCTTTAGTTTGTTGGCAACTAATCAATGATAAATCATGAACAAAATTATTTTGTGGCTACTAGCTACAATAATATCCGTTTTTTTCACCGCTGTTCGTGGCCAATCCTTAAGTTCTCGAATTTTGGATTCGGTTACCCAAGAACCGATTCCGTATGTAACGGTCCAACTGAAGAAAAAAGGGGTAATAACCAATGAAGAAGGGCGTTTCAGCTTTTTATTGGACCATAACATTTCAGAAACCGATTCACTTTTTATCTCTTGCATTGGTTATGCTTCAATTGGCAAACCGTTGAATGAATTTTCAGAAAATGTAATCTATTTAAGCCCGAAGGCAATAGAGCTGAATCCCGTAATTGTAACGAACAAGAATTATTCTGCTGAAGAAATCATTGACTTGGTCAAGGATAATCTTGAAGGTAATTATAACACAGATCTTAGTAAGAAAAGGTTGTTTCTAAGGGACTCGTATTTTCAGGACTTTAGCAAAACTGACTATACTTTTTTAAAATCCACAATCAAGGAATTGAATAAAAAATTCTTGGATAGCGTATTGCGAACCTTACCAAAAAAATCAAGTTACTATACAGAAATACTATGTGACCTTTATATAAATAAGGAAGATGACAGCCAGAAAATGGATCTTATCAAGGCCTCTGAACTCTATGATAAGAGCAAAGAACTCGATTATACGAAACTTGAAGAAAAATTCAATGAAATTATTAAATCGAATATTAAACGTGATTCATACTTCAAGATAAAATCAGGATTATTCGGCACTAAAATAGATGGTGAGGATTTTGATGAAATCTTTGAATCGGAAGTGGATTCAACTGATGCAATAGCCTTAAAAAACGAGTTGGAAGAAAAGAAAAAGAGAGAAGACGAACGTAAGACCAATTTTGCCAAGTATAGAAAACGAGCAATTGTGGGAATGATGGAAGAGTTGTTTTTTATGGAGGACACCCATCTTAATTTCATTACTAAATCAAGAAAATATAATTTCAGTATTACTGACTTCACCTATATGGGCGAGGATGCTGTATATATTCTTGATTTTGAACCTAAAGGCTCTGCTGATTACAAAGGAACGCTCTTTATAAATGCTGATGATTTTGCCATTATTCGCTTAGACTACGAAAATGTAAAGCCGCTAAAGAAATTCAACTTGCTTGGTATTTCCATGAACCAATATCTAGGCAAGGGAAAAATGATTTTCAATAAGTCTGCCAATACTAAATATGACCTGCGCTACCTCGAGCAGGAAGAAGGTACAAGAGTAGGCATTCGAAGACCTTTAAAGATCATTGAAAAAAACAAACACGTCAAAGGCAAAAACAAACAAAATGAACTTTCGGTAAAGTTGGATATGGCTACGGTAGGAGTAAATAAGCATGAGATCATTGTTTTTGACACTGAACCAATATCCAAAACAGCTTACGATGCCTTTATCGAAAACAACACGGTTTTGCCAACATATATGCCCAGTTATAATCCGGAATTTTGGAAAGGATATACCATCATAGAGCCCAATCAAGCGATTAGGGAGTTTACTTCAGTAGAAGAAATCGCGAAATAGGCTCTTAAATAAAATTAGCTATAAAAGAGTAAAGCAGAAGTCCCCAACCAACCACTAAAAGCAGGCCACCCAAAGGGGTTACAGGGCCTAAAAACTTCATGTTCCTCCCTTTGGATTTCCCAATGACAAGGGCATAGATACTAAAGGAAAACAGCAGAATGCCTAAGATGAAACAATAGACCATATACTTTTCCAAGGAAGTATCAAGGTTTAAATTAAAGCTCAGTACCAACAATAAAAGCCCATGATACATTTGATACTTAACGCCCGTTTCAAAACTTTTAAGTTGGTCATTGTTCAATGATTTTTTTAGGGCATGGGCGCCAAAAGCACCAAAAACCACACTTAATAAACCAAACAATGCACCAAGAACTTGAGCTATAAGAACCATTTATAAATTTTTGGGCAATATATAAATTCTTTAAAGATTTACTTACGGTTTCAGTAAAATACAAAATCAATAAACAGAAAAAAAACCTATCTTTCCTATATAAAACTTTCTTATGAAAAAAATCGCCTTTTTTGTTTTCTTCTTTTCGGTATGTATGGTTTCTAGTTGTAAATCATCGAAAAGCACAAGTAATGTAACATCAGAACTTAATGAAGATTTAAATAAAAAAAATAGGGGGAATGTCACTTTATTAGACCAAATTAGGAGGAAGCCAGGTATTATTATAAGAAATGGCGTTCCAATATTAAATAAAGCTGCGAATTCTTTTTCGTCAAATAGCGTGCAAGAACCTCTTTATGTTCTTAATTCTTATGTTGTTGGAAGTTCCTTCAGATCGATAAATGAATTGGTCGATAACTTCAATGTAAAGGAAATCAAGGTACTATCAGGACCCGATGCCTCTGAATATGGGTCTAGGGGAGCAAATGGGGTAATAAAAATCACTACTTATGATTAAATAAGATTGCCTGCTTTTATAAGTTATTATTGCCTTTTGCAACTTCAAGATACAACGGTTTGGACTTTTAAAAAGAAAATGATGTTGCCAATGATTGCTCCTTTTGTTGTGCTAAATAAATGGGTGAGGTGGTGAATAATAATTTAACTTGATTGTCCCAATCCCTGGCTATATCAAAGTAGCTCACATTGGTCTCGGCCATAATTTCCTCACAGTCATTGCAAGTATGTTTATAATCCAAAAAATGATGTGCAAATTCATGGAATGCAACCACTTTGAGAATCTCATTATCCAAAAGTGCCGCCCAGTTAATATAAATATTATCAATTAGTCCCGAATCATCCCTAGAGACCATACCCAAAACCGTATTTTTTTCTTCTAGCGGTAAATTGTTTACGATATCTATATTATTTAGTTGGAATAGTTTTGAATTGTAGTCAATGTTATACTTTTTACATTGTTCAAAAAATTCTGTCAAAATGGGCTGTAGGCGACCATCTATATCTACACTTTTCTGTGAATGTAAAAATGATGCCGTACCAACAAGCATAAAAATGATAATGCATTTTTTCATTGGGTATGAAGATTAGGTTATTGTAAGGTTTGGTTTGATGAAAATGCATTGTTTTAATATGGTTTATGCATTTCGTCTTGTTTTTTAACGCATTATTTACGTTATTATTTCTAATTGGCCCACTTTTAACAAAATATAGCAATTGCATTTTAAATCCTATGTAAAAGAAAACCCGATGGTTATCATTTCCATCGGGTTTATATCTTAACTGGTTGTTGTTTTAATCGGGTACCACAATTTTACCCTTTAACAGCGTGAATAAGTTTTGGGTCTTTAAACTATCCGCAAAATTAATGTACAGTTTAGAAGAATCATTATATACCACTTTGATCTTTTGATGGGATAGTTTGTCAACATACACATGTACTTTTTTAGTGGTAAGTGAATCTTTGAATTCCCTGAAAAGGCCCTTTTCTTTTTCAAGCGCAGAAAAACCGTTTAGCCTTTCCATAGGTGGAATCTTACCAACCATGACAACGCTGTCCAATTCTGAATA
The DNA here is from genome assembly GCA_965367725.1 of uncultured Maribacter sp. Lineage (GTDB taxonomy): Bacteria > Bacteroidota > Bacteroidia > Flavobacteriales > Flavobacteriaceae > Maribacter_A. The sequence goes on from CBDUKE010000023.1 coordinate 8,808, forward strand.
TCTTAGCTTCTTATAATAAAATCCTGATAGTATTTTCAATTCATCGGACTCGACTTTTGTCCAGTTTTTATAATGGAGAACAAAAGCCACAAGGCAAACTATGACAGTTATCACGAGTATCACATTCCAAAAGCGCTTACTTTTTTTCACCTCTCTATTTGTTTTCAGTGTCCCTGTATTTGTCAAACCATGCGATGGTATGTGCAATTTTTGCAATTAAATTACTTGGTCTATTAGCAATCCCATGACTTGCGCCGGGAATTTCAACAAAAACAGTTTCTTTTTTCCTCAATTTAAGGGCATGATATAGCTGTTTTGCCTCACTTGGTGGGGTCCTTAGGTCGTTCATGCCAACCATTACCATAGTCGGCGTTTCTATATTACCAACGAGTGAAAGTGGGGAAAATTTCCAATACCCTTCAAAATTCTCCCAAGGTTGTCCAGGATAGCGCGAATTGGCATAGCCAAAATAATTATCGGCCACAAGGGTTTTACTTATCCAATTCATCACTGGTTTAGCAACTACGGCCGCCTCAAATCTATTGTTTTTGCCTATTATCCATGCGGTCATAATACCTCCTGCACTACCGCCAGTAACGAATAATTGATCTTCATGGGCTATCCCTTTTGCAATACAATGATCAACACCATCCATAACATCATGGTAATCATCACCAGGGTAATTATTAAAAAGTAAATTTCCGAATTCTTCCCCGTAGCTGGTACTTCCTCTTGCATTGGGATAAAAAACAACGTACCCCGCAGCGGCATACAATTGCATCTCGACAGAAAATCGATCTCCATAATTCAAAATAGGGCCTCCATGGTTTTCAACCATAAAAGCATATTTCTTTGTAGCATCATAGTCCGGTGGATAAACCACCCACCCTTGAAGATCTCTTTGATCAACCGATGACTTGTACCAAACTTCCTCCACATTGCCCAAATTTCTATAATCCAATAATCCTTTGTTCAGATTTGTTATCCTGTGGGTAGACTTGCTTTTGGGTTCTAGAATCGCCAATTCCGCGGGGTGTTCTGGTCTCGACTTTGTCATTACTAGAGTCCCATTTTTTGAAACACTGTAGGAGCCACTTGAATAAGGTCTGCCTATGGTCGTACCACCTAAGTCATCAGCAAGTTTGGTCACCTTGCCATTCAAGGAAATATACCCAATTTTGCTATTACCCTTGTCATCATAGGTAAAGTAGAGTCCTTCACTTTGGCTATTCCAAACGATATCGGAAATACTTCTGTCTAACCCTTCAGAAATAACCTTTTTACCACTGCCATCGATATTCATTAAATGTAATTTACGAACTTGGTAAGTCTGTACTTTATCATCATAACCAATATAGGCAATGTGCTTGCCATTGGGTGAAACCTTTGGATTGCTATCTGGCCCCTTTCTATTGGTCAAGGCCTTGATTTCTTCATTCTGGAGCTCAACTTTGTAAACTTCACTATTTCTAAAATCGTACTCCCAATCTTCACTTCTATTGGCCGAAAAATAGATGTTATTACCATCGGGTGACCAGCTAAGACTTCCTCTATGGTGATAATCACCCGAGGTGATTTGGCGAGAAGCACCACCATTTGCCGGAATTACAAAAATATGGCTGAATCCGGGCTTTATGTAGCCTCTACCATCGGCTTCATGATAAACCCTATCTGTTATTCTAGGCGCATCGGCCCATTCGGCACCCTTAGGTTTTTTAGGCATTTTAGCGATTACGGGAGGCTCATCTTCTTGATTCATCGTAAATGCCAATTGATCTCCTTTAGGCGACCATGTCAATGAACCAGGGCTAAATGGTAGTTGTGAGATTTTTGCAATTTTGTTTGAACTTACCCAATACATATATATTTCAGAACCTTCATCCGTACCACTGATGAAGGCTAATCTATCTCCATTTGGTGACCAACTTGGACTTGATTCAGTATTATCCCTCGAAGTAAGTTTTTGATGCTGGGAACCATCCGTTTTGATCATCCACAAGTTACCTATGGCCTTGTCTTTCATAATGTCCATTTTCATTCTGCGATAAACCACCCACTCCCCATTGGGTGAGATCTGTGGATGGGACGCATATTGCAGATCATAAAGATCTAAATAGGAAAAATTCTTCTTTTGGGAATTTCCAATAAAAAAGGAACTGATAATAAAAAGTGAAGCAAGAAATATTTTGAATCGCATAGCCTAGAGAATTATGAATAGCTAAACTTAAACAATAACAGGCATTATAACAAAGGGAATTTCCACACTGTTATAAGTAATACAAGGTCCTGTATCATTTACCCTAAACCTACATCCAAGGTCATCATAATAATAAAGCCCCCAATAAATCCCATGGTGGCTATATCTGTGTATTTGTCCTGTTGTGTTTCAGGAATCACCTCTTCAACAACTACAAAAATCATAGCCCCGGCAGCGAACGAAAGCGCATAAGGTAGAATAGGTTCAAAAGTTATTACCGCCCATGCTCCCAAAACTGCCGCAAAAGGTTCAACGATGGCCGATGCCTGCCCATACATAAAACTTTTTGTTCTACTTAGACCTTGTCTTCTAAGTGGCATTGCTACGGCAAAACCTTCTGGGAAATTCTGCAAACCAATACCGAGTGCCAATGCTACTGCTCCACCAATTGTGGCTCCATCAAACCCAGCAGCAACTCCCCCAAAAAGAACCCCAACCGCCAAACCTTCAGGAATATTATGCAAGGTTATGGCCAAAGTCAATAAAGTTGTTCTGTGCCATGGGGTTTTAATCCCTTCACTTTCCTTAAAATTAATATGCAAATGTGGTAAAATTTTATCAAGCCCATAAAGAAAAATAGCTCCCAAAAAAAAGCCTACCGCTGCTGGAATTACCTTGACAAAACCCTCTCCAGGACTCATTTCAATTCCTGGGGCCAAAAGACTCCAAAAACTTGCAGCGACCATTACACCGCCCGTAAAACCGAGCATTCCATCTAGAACCGCACGGTTCATGCCTTTAAAAAGAAACACCAAGGCTGCCCCTGCTGCTGTAAGACCCCAGGTAAAAAGTGTAGCATAAAATGCTGCCAAAATGGGGTCTATAGATTCAAAATAGTCGATTATTTCTTGCATGGCTCTTAGGTTATTTTAATATAAAGATTAGATGCTATTTGATTGGAAATTTGCATCTTGGAATTATTGATTTTAATTCTAAAGGAATCGTCGAATTCTTCTTTGTCCAGAATATAAATTTCATCGCCCAGCGCTATTTGATTTTTATCCAAAAATTTTAAAAATGGGGGTGACGAATCTTTTACCCCTACACAAATGCCCGTAGTTCCCACGGGTAAATCTTTCAGCAATTTTTTAATGGATTTTTTGAACTCCCCATTTTTTGATGGAATAGGGTCACCATGGGGGTCAACCTCAGGAAAATCGAGATGTTCATCCAATTTGTCAATAAGCTTCTCACTTTTAATGTGCTCTAATTGCTCGGCAACTTCATGCACCTCATCCCAGGCAAAATCTAACTTATCAACTAAAAACACCTCCCATAAACGGTGCTTTCGGACCAAGTTTAAGGCTGTTTTTGTACCAAGTCCGGTCAGCGAAACCCCCTTGTACTTTTTATAATTGATAAGACCCTTATCTGCAAGTTTTCGAACCATATCGGTTACTGATGAAGGTTTGGTCACCATTTTTTCTGCAATTGAATTTGTAGAAACAGCGGTCTTTTTTCCCTTCCCTAAATGGTAAATTGCTTTTATATAATCTTCTTCTGAAAGTGTCACTTATTTAAAATTTAAACAAAAATACATTTTTATATGTAAAAACATATTTTTAGTTTTGTCTAAATATTATTTTAGTATTATGAAATTTACCTATGCGGTAATATTGATTCAGTTAGTGTGCCTGTTTTTTCTAGGGCTTAACTTTTCATATGCTCAAAAATCTCAAATAATTGGTAAAGTAATGGATGGTTTGACACCAATACCTTTCGCCAATGTATATCTGGAAGGCACCTCAATTGGCACTGCTTCTGATGAAAATGGCAATTATCAACTTCAAAATATTCCTATTGGTACGTATTTATTGAAAGTAACCGCAATGGGTTACTTTACTGATTCATCAAAAATCATCATTATTGATAATGAAACCATTCAAAAATCCATATTTCTTAAAATATCCACACAGCAGTTAGAGGAAACAGTGGTAACTGGCACGCTTAAAGCCGTTAGTCGATCAGAAAGTCCTGTGCCGGTTGAGGTTTACAGTCCCACTTTCTTAAAAAAGAACCCTACAGCAAGTATTTTTGAGGCCTTACAAAATGTTAACGGGGTAAGGCCGCAAATAAATTGTAATGTTTGCAATACTGGAGACATACACATTAATGGTTTGGAAGGACCGTACACCTTGGTTTTAATAGATGGAATGCCCATTGTAAGCGGACTGGGGACGGTATATGGATTATCCGGGATTCCTAATTCACTGATAGAACAAATAGAAATTGTCAAAGGACCAGCTTCAAGCCTATACGGTAGTGAAGCGGTTGGCGGGCTTATTAATATCATTACCAAGAGTACAGCTGAAGCACCGGATTTCTTTGCTGATGGATTTTTATCTGATTGGGGAGAATACAATTTGGATTTGGGTGCCAAAATAAATATGGGTAAAAAGACCGATCTACTTGTAGGCGTTAATTATTTCAACTATGACACCCCAATTGATAATAACGCCGATAATTTTACAGATTTGACATTACAAAATCGGATTTCCATTTTTCAGAAATGGAACTTTAAACGCGATGAAAATCGGATTTTTTCCTTAGCAGGACGTTATTTCTACGAAGACAGATGGGGGGGCGAAATGCAATGGACCCCTGAATATAGAGGAGGAAATGAAATTTATGGGGAAAGTATCTATACCCGCAGGTGGGAAATCTTGGGTAAATATCAACTTCCGATAAATGAAAAAGTATTGTTTTCATTTTCATACAATGACCATAGTCAAAATTCTGTGTATGGTGATATTCCTTACCTAGCCGATCAACGCATAGGATTTGGTCAATTTACTTGGGACAAGACTTTTAAATCACATGATCTTCTGTTGGGAAGCGCCCTTCGATATAACTATTATAACGATAATACAACGGCAACAATTAAAGCGGATGAAGTTATAATTCCCAGCATTTTCGCACAAGACGAAATAAAGTTGGCCAAAGCACATTCCCTACTGCTTGGTCTTAGATACGATTATGACAAAAGACACGGTTCAATTTATACCCCAAGAAGTGCGTATAGATGGAAAATTTCTGACAATGATATTCTACGACTAAACGCAGGAACTGGTTTTAGGGTAGTGAACTTGTTCACCGAGGAGCATGCAGCATTAACAGGAGCCAGGGATGTCATTGTAACCGAAGAATTAAAACCGGAGCGTTCTTTTAATTTAAACCTCAACTTCTTGAAAAAAATCTATGGCAACAACGGTACATTCATTGGCCTAGATGCTTCCATCTTCTATACCCATTTCAATAATATCATATTGCCTGATTATGACACCAATCCCAACCAGATTATTTATGATAATTTAGATGGAAAATCTATATCACAAGGTATCAGTGCCAATATAGATGTTGCCTTTCCACATGGATTGAAATTATTACTTGGTGTAACCTTACAGGATGTTAGTGCTACAGAAGAAGGTGTGAAAAAAGACCAAGTATTAACAGAAAGCTTTACAGGTACTTGGAATATTTCATACACCATTGAGCCTTGGGATTTAAGTATTGATTATACAGGCAACCTCTACGGACCGATGCGTTTGCCATTATTGGGCCCATCAGACCCAAGACAAGAGTATTCTTCTTCCTGGAGTATTCAAAACATCCAATTCACATACAAAGGTCTTGAACATTTTGAAGTTTATGGAGGAATTAAGAATCTACTCGATTGGACACCCAATCGTGGAAACCCATTTATCATTGCAAGGGCAAATGACCCTTTTGATAAGAACGTAACTTTCGACAACAATGGTGATGTTGTTGCAGCGGCCGACAATCCATATGCATTGACCTTCGACCCCTCTTATGTATATGGCCCCAACCAAGGAATTCGTAGTTTTTTTGGTATACGCTATCGCTTTGATAAATAAGGCCCAGCTCATTTGAAATAACTATTTTTGAACTAGAACAAGGCACAATTCAGAATTGGAGAAAACCAACACACATTTTGACTACATTATTATTGGGGCGGGCGCAGCTGGTTTAATGCTAGCCGACGCTATGGGCAATGATGGCTTTTTTGATAATAAATCTATTTTACTCTTAGATAAGGATGCCAAAAGTACCAATGACCGTACTTGGTGCTTTTGGGAAAAAGGTAAAGGCGAATTTGATGCAATCGTATCCAGAACATGGGAATACATTTATTTCGGAGGTCAAAATTTTTCCAATCGATTCAATATTTCACCTTATTACTACAAATTAATTCGTGGGATTGATTTTTATGAAGCATATCTTAATCGAATAAATTCGTATCCCAATATTACTTTTCAACAGGAAGAAGTTTATGAAATAGAAGATGCTGAAAATATCACAAAGGTTATCACCAAGGAAAATGTGTTTAGTGCCCTGCAGGTTTTCAATAGTATATTTGATTATAAGGAAATCATTCACCAAAAGAAATACCCTGTTTTACAGCAACATTTCATTGGATGGTTTGTAAAAACACAAAAACCTGTTTTTAATAAAGATCAAGCCACATTCATGGATTTTTCGGTGCCTCAAAAAGGCAATACGCGATTTATGTATGTGCTCCCATTTTCAGAAAATGAAGCATTGGTCGAATACACCTTATTTTCAGAAACACCATTAGCTTCTGAAGAATATGAAATTGCAATTAAGCAATACCTTAATGAAAAATTAAACTGCTCCGACTTTCAAATCCTTGAAAAAGAAAAAGGTAACATTCCTATGACCTGTTATGATTTCTCACAGCACAATACCAATAACGTTGTTCGAATCGGTACCGCTGGAGGATGGTCAAAGGCAAGTACCGGGTATACCTTTTATAATACGGGCAAGAAAACAAAAGCGCTTATAAACCATTTAAAAAAAGGAAGGGCCTTGAATTCCTTCGATAAAAAAAGGAAATTTTGGTACTATGATCTCTTATTATTGGATATTTTGTTCAAAAATAACGATAGAGGCCAATATGTCTTCGAAACCCTTTTTAAGAATAGGCCACCACAATTGATTTTTAAATTCCTGGATGAGGAAACCAGTTTTTGGGAAGATTTAAAAATTATTTCAGGATGCCCTAAAAAAGAGTTTATAAGAGCATTTCTCGAAAGGATATTTTAAACTTTTCTTTGCATTAATCCTTCCCCGAATTTTCGAAGTACGGTTTTCTTGGTTGCCGATATTTTCAATAGGTCAAGTACCTCAAATGCTTTTTGTGTATAGTTCTGAATTTCAACTTTTGTTTGCTTAGCTGATCCTGTCGACGAGAAAATATCTTTGATTGCATTTACCTTGTCCTTGGGATCTTGGGGTTGAATGGAATATAAATCCAACAATTCCCTTCTTTGATCCGAAGTGGCTAATTTCAATGCCAATAAATACAAAATGGTCTTCTTATTTTCAATGATATCCCCTCCTATCTGCTTCCCAAAAGTTTCTGGGTCACCAAATGCATCTAAATAATCATCCTGTAATTGAAAGGCAATACCCAAATTCTTGCCAAATTCATAAATATGGTCTTGATCACTTGATGAAGCTTGTGCAATAATCCCTCCCATTTTCATTGCAGCACCGACAAGGACTGCGGTTTTGTATTCAATCATTTTTAAATATTCTGGGATGGTCACATCATCGCGAAGTTCAAAATCAATATCATACTGTTGACCCTCACATACTTCCAAAGCGGTTTTACTGAATAATTGGGCCAATTTTCGAAAAGTTTCATTCGGGTAATTCTCAAATAATTGGTACGCAATAATCAACATAGCGTCACCTGACAATATCCCAGTGTTAACATCCCACTTTTCATGTACGGTTTGCTTGCCTCTTCTCAAAGGGGCGTCATCCATGATATCATCATGCACCAATGAAAAATTATGGAATACCTCTATCGCAAGTGCAGCATCCATGGCTTTAGGGAATTCAGCGCCGAAAACTTCCGCTGTCATTAATGTTAGAACGGGTCGTAAACGTTTGCCACCTAATCCCAATATATAGGATATAGGTTGATATAGATTAACCGGTTCCCTAACCTTTGTTATTTGCTCCAGGTAGGATACAAATTCATTACGATAGTGCTCAATGGAATGCATTACTGCTATTTTTTTCCAAAAATACATCCATTTTAATAAGCTATGTTAAAAAATTGTAAAACTTTGGAAACTTTTTATGTTTTTTAAGTTTCCTGTGTATATTTGCCCTCTTTATTGAATTGGCAGATGAAAGATAAGATTTTACATAAGGCTACTGATTTGTTTTTGAACCTAGGATTCAAAAGTGTGACCATGGATGATTTGGCCCGGGAAATGGGTATTTCAAAAAAAACCATATACGCCCATTTTCCGAATAAGACTAAATTGGTCGAGGAATGTACCAAGCAGTTATTTTGTTCAATTTCTGAAGGTATTGACCATATCTGTTCCTTACATAAAAATCCTATTGAGGAATTGTACGAAATCAAGAAGTTTGCTCTTTTGCACTTGAAAGATGAGAAAGCCTCTCCCCAATATCAATTGCAAAAATATTATCCCAAAATACATGACAGTATTAAAAAGAAACAATTTGAGGTAATGCAGGAATGTGTTGTTGAAAATATTAAGAAAGGAATTAATATGGGTATTTATAGAGACAACATAAATATAGACTTTGTTTCTAGAATTTATTTTTCAGGGGTCACCAGTATCAAAGACCATAAGCTTTTTCCTGTAACAAAATTCCCGATTGTTAGTCTTATGGATGATTATTTAGAATATCATTTAAGAGGAATAATCACCCCGAAAGGACGTCAAATACTAAATAAATTAATCAACTCAAATCAAGAATAGATGAGAATCCAATTTTTATCACTCTTTATGTTATTGGTCATGGTATTGAGCCATGCCCAAGAGCAACCCAATAGTTTTTCTTTGGAGGAGGCAATTGCCTTTGCCTTGGAAAATAATTACAGTGCTATCAATGCAGGGCGCGATATCGTCGATGCACAAAAACAAAAATGGGAGACCATAGCAGACGGTTTACCCCAAATTAGTGGTGCTATTAGTTATCAAAACCAGTTAAAACAGCCTATTTCCTTAATTCCTGCCGAATTTTTTGGAGGAGAGCCTGGGACTTTTCAACCCATTACCTTTGGGCAACCCCAACAGGCTACCGCAACAGCTACCCTCACACAGCAGATTTTCGATGGGTCCTATATAGTTGGCGTACAGGCCACCAAAACTTTTTTACGCTATAGTGCCAATAATAAGGAAAAAACCGATTTAGAGGTTAGAAAAGCCGTGGTTGAAGCTTATGGCAATGTCTTATTGGCCAACGAAAGCGTAATTATACTTGAGAAAAACCTTGCCACTTTGGAAAAAAACCTTTTCGAAACTACCAAAATATTTGAAAATGGCCTGGGTGATGAAGAAAGTGTGGAACAACTGCAGATTACTTTATCATCTGTTGACAATCAATTAAAAAATGCAGTTCGTTTAAAAGAAATTACCCTTCAAATGTTGAACTTAATGATGGGTATTCCTATTGATTCCCCCACCCAATTGACCGAGAACTTGGATGACCTTACTCTAAAACAAATAAATTTGGGTTTGCTGGAAACCCCTTTCTCCTTGGAAAAAAATGTGGATTACAAGCTGGCCTTAAATTTGAATGAACAAAGGTTCCTGGAATTGAAATTGGCCAAAAGCAGGGCACTACCGACATTGAATGCTTTTATAAATTATGGCAGTACGTCTTTTAGTGATTCTTTTGATTTTCTTAGTGGAACCCCCGATTGGTACAACTCTTCGATCATGGGTTTCGATTTAAACATACCCATCTTTAGTTCCTTAAAGAGGAGTGCAAGTACGCAACGGGCAAAAATTGCACTTGAAAAAGCAAAGACCCAACTCACAGAAGCTGAAGAGCAGATACGACTGCAATTACAACGTGCCAAAAGTGATTATATACTTGCTATTGAACAATTTAAAACTGCCAAGCAAAATCTTGGTTTGGCTGAGCGAATTGAAAATAAAAACCAAGTCAAGTACTTTGAAGGTATTGCCAGTAGTTTTGATCTTCGCCAAGCACAGATACAGCTCTATACTGCGCAACAAGAATATTTACAATCCATGGTAGAGGTAATAATTAAGAAAACAGATCTCGAAACAATATTAAATAACAAGTCCTAAGCTAAAGCAACAACTAAACATCTTACAATGAAAAATATTTTATATACAACTATAGTAGCCTTACTTCTCATATCCTGTGGCTCCGAAAAAGGCCAATCGGTTGAAGATTTGATTGCTCAGGGAAATCTTGAAGCCATCAGAGCCAAGAAAAATGAGATTTCAGAACAACAAAAAGCATTAGAGACTGAAGCCAAACAACTAGATTCCATAATCTCAGTTTTGGACAGCAATGAGAAATTACCTTTGGTAACGACCATAACCGTGCAACAACAGCGTTTTGTACATTATCTCGAATTACAAGGTGCAGTTAAGACAAAGCAAAATGTTTTGGTGTATCCTGAAATGCCTGGAACCTTGCAACGTGTATATGTATCCGAGGGACAGCGTGTTTCCAAAGGACAAATATTAGCTAAGATTGATGACGGTGGGGTAGCAAGTCAATTGTCGCAATTAAAGACACAGGCCGAATTGGCGAAAACAACATTTGAACGCCAGAAAAGACTTTGGGAACAGAAAATAGGTTCTGAAATTCAATATCTACAGGCAAAAACCAATTATGAGGCTGCTGAAAGTACGGTGGAACAAATTCGGAGTCAATTGGATAAATCTACTATAAGGGCCCCTTTCAGTGGAATCATCGATGATATTATAAAAGACCAAGGCACAGTAGTCTCTCCAGGCCAGGGATCAGAAGTATTTCGGATTGTGAATCTAAGTAATATGTATATAGAGGTAGATGTACCTGAAACCTATTTGGGGCAAATAACGAAAGGTAAGGAAGCTGTGGTTTATTTCCCCGTACTTGGTGATAGTGTCAAAACCAAAATCCGAGAAACCGGTAACTTTATTAACCCAAGTAATAGATCATTCAGTATTGAGATCCCCGTTCCGAATAAAAAAGGAACTATCAAGCCAAACTTAACTGCAAGGGTAAGCCTTAATGATTACTCAAACGAAAGTGCAATCCTTATACCCCAAAGTATAATCTCTGAGAATGCAGCTGGAGACCAATATACCTATGTAAGTTCGGAACCGAATGAAAATAATGAGGCAGTTGTAACCAGAAGTATTATTACTACTGGGAAAACCCAAAACGGTTTTGTCGAGGTTCTATCAGGAATTGATAATGGTAATCACATAATTCAAGAAGGTGCAAGAACCGTAAAAGATGGTCAAAAAGTAAAAATCCTGAATAAGTAAGTAGTCAATCGATAATCGTCTATGCTACTATTATGACTGAAATCAGACGGTTTTCAAAGATTTCAAGGAACAAAAACATTCCAACGCATACCAAGGACTTACGTCTAAAACTAAAGACTAATAAAAATGAGTAAACAGTTAAAAAACGCCCATAAGGAATTTAAGCTTGCATCTTGGGCGATAGATAATCCATCGGTCATCTACGTAATGATTGCCATCTTCCTGTACATTGGACTTAAAAGCTACAATGCTATGCCAAGGGAAGATTTTCCTGAAATAGTGGATACCAAGGTTTACGTTAGCACTCCTTATCCAGGAAATACGGCAGAGGACATTGAACGATTGATTACAGACCCTATAGAGGATAGGCTAAAGAACGTGAGCAATGTTGTTGACATTACCTCAACATCGCAAGAAGATTATTCAATTATTACGGTCGAATTCGACGAGGATATTACCATAGAGGCCGCAAAGCAAAAGGTGAAAGATGAGGTTGATGGGGAAAAGGCGAGCGAAGATTGGCCCACTTTCAATAATGCCAAGGTAGAGCCCAATATCTTTGACCTTAGTCTTTCAGAATCTTTTCCAATCATGAACGTGAGTTTTACTGGGGATTATCCCACCGAGAAACTCAAGGAATTTGCAGAACATTTACAAGACGAAATTGAGGATTTGCCTGAAATAAAAGAAGTCGACATTCGTGGTGCCCAAGAAAAAGAAGTAGAGGTTGCAGTGGACATCCATAGAATGATGGCGGCCAAAGTAAGCTTTCAAGATGTATTGAGTGCCATAAGCAATGGCAACATGACCATGTCTGCAGGTAATTTAAAAAGTAGTGGGCAACGTAGGACAATTAGAATAATAGGTGAAATTCAAAACCCAAAAGAACTTGATGTTTTTGTAGTGAAATCTGAAAATGGTGCAGTCTACCTTAAAGATATTGCGGAAGTAACTTTCAAGGAAGAAGACCGGACAACCTTTGCAAGGGAATTCGGTGAAAACGTTGTGATGTTGGACATTAAAAAACGTGCCGGAAAGAATACAATCGCTGCCTCTGATAAAATCAGGGCTTTGGTCAAAAATCAAAGTGAGACTTACTACCCTGCCGATTTATCAATCTCAATAGCAAACGATTCTTCCGAAAGAACTTTGAACCAGGTTGACGACCTTGTGAACAATATCATTTTTGGTATTCTTCTCGTTGTAACAGTACTCATGTTCTTCTTGGGGTTCCGTAATGCCTTGTTTGTTGGTTTCGCCATTCCCATGTCTATGTTCATGTCGTTTATGATTCTCTCACTCTTAGGCTATACCTTGAATACCATGATTCTTTTTGGTATGATTATGGGATTGGGCATGTTGGTGGATAATGGAATTGTAGTTGTAGAGAACGTGTACCGTTTAATGGAACAAGAGGGTATGTCGCGTATAGAAGCAGCTAAAAAAGGAATCGGTGAGATAGCCTTCCCAATCATCATCTCAACAGCAACTACCGTTGCTGCTTTTGTTCCACTAGGACTTTGGCCAGGCATCTTTGGTCAGTTCATGATATTCATGCCCATTACATTGTCGGTGGTTTTAGGTTCTTCTTTGTTCGTAGCCATTTTTATGAATTCTATGTTGGTTTCCCGTTTTATGGAAATTGGTGAAAAAGAATTGACCTTGAAACAATTGATTCGTTTGAGTATCATTTTAGGTGGATTTGGAATATTCATATTAATTGTTGGTGGTCCTATAAGAGGTCTTGGATCTCTTATGATAATGACAGCACTTTTATTCTGGGTCTACAAATACGTGATCAAGGGTGCTGCCATCAAATTCCAAAAAAACATAATGACACGTTTGGAAAATGCCTATGAAGTTCAATTGAAAGGTGCATTGAGAGGAAAAAATGTGTATTGGTATTTTGGTGTCACATTTACACTATTAGTAGTTGTTTTCATGCTTTTCGGAATGTCGGTGGGAAGTGGAAGAACAAAAATCGAATTCTTTCCAGACAATAAGCCCAATGAAATTTATGCATATATCGAATATCCCCAAGGTACATCAATCGAAAAGACCAACGAACTTACGCTTGATATTGAAAAACGGGTTTACGCCGTAATCAATGAGGATAAGTACAAAAAAGGTGATTTTAATTATTTGGTGGAATCCGCTGTATCACAAGTAGGTGAAGGTGCCGGTAACCCATTTACTGATGGTGGCTCTGCGGCAGAAATGCCCCATCGAGGAAAAATCACGGTATCTATGCGTGAATTTAAATTTAGGGGTGGTCGTGATACTGAGGAACTACGACAAAACATTCAAAATGCCTTAACCGGCATCTATCCTGGTGTTGCAATTTCAGTTGAAAAAAATGCAGACGGACCTCCAGCAGGTTATCCCATAAATATTGAATTGGAAGGGCAAGACTATGATGAGCTTATAAACACGGCCGAAAACATGCGCAACTTCATAAACAGTAAAAATATTGCTGGCATTGAAGAATTAAAAATAGATGTAAATAAGAGCAAACCAGCAATGGAGGTTATTGTTGATCGTGAAAAAGCAGGAGAACTGGGTGTATCCGTTGGTCAGGTAGGCTCTCAATTGAGACGTTCCTTGTTTGGTGAAAAAGCTGGAATTTATAAAAAACAGGGTGAGGACTATGATATCAATGTTCGTTTTAACGAAGACTTGCGCTACAATACAAGTGCCTTGTTCAACCAAAACATTATTTTCAGGGATCCTGCCAATGGGCAGATCAAGGAAATTCCAGTTTCGGCCGTTGCCTCCCAAAGAAATACCTCTTCCTTTAGCGCCATAAAACATAAGGATAATGAACGTGTTGTGACTGTATATTCCCAGTTAAAACCAGGTTTTAGTGATGCGGGTGCCATAGTTGCTGAAATACAAAAAGAAATGGAAGAGTACAAAAATTTTCCACCCGATATTAAAATCGATTACACAGGGCAAATCGAAGAACAGAACAAACAAATGGTGTTTTTAGTCGGAGCCTTTTTCTCAGGATTGGGATTGATCTTGTTGATATTGATTTTCCAATTTAGTGGAATCTCAAAACCCATTATTATTATGATTGCCATCTTCTTGAGCTTTATTGGTGTATTTGGAGGGCTTATGATTACAGGGAACGCTTTCGTGATCATGATGACCATGATGGGAATCATCTCTTTGGCAGGTATTGTAGTAAACAACGGCGTGGTCTTACTCGATTATACCCAAATCCTGATCGATCGTAAAATGTTGGCATTGGGCCGTTCCGAAGATGAGTTACTCTCTAGGGAAGAAGTAACAGAAGCTATTGTAAAAGGTGGTAAAGCAAGGCTACGCCCAGTTCTATTGACAGCTATTACAACGGTTCTTGGGCTTATTCCACTTGCAATTGGATTGAATATAGATTTCTTCTCCCTATTTTCAGAGTTCGACCCCAAAATCTATATTGGAGGAGACAATGTTGTTTTCTGGGGACCATTGGCATGGACTGTGATTTACGGACTAATCGTTGCAACATTCCTTACTTTGATCATCGTTCCGGTCTTGTTCAACATCTCTTATAGGATGAAAATCAGCATCAAGAAATGGAGAAGTAAAGGAGCAACGACCACATCAAAAGAAAGATTGGAAGCAGCGGTCTAATATTAAATAATAACTTTTATAAAGACATTCCTTTAAATTTTAAGGGAATGTCTTCTTTTATATGGTTAATACTAGCCAATACTTTTACAACCCAAAATATGCACTGGTACATCTATTCCGTGCTAAAACTGCTGCAAAATATAAAATGGGTCATTTTTAAAATTTTCCATAGCAATGCTATGCCATATTTTATAAAATGCTATATTTTATTGCATTTTCGACACTCATAACGAAGTTCCAATACATAATTTGGGTTAAATTTGCATTTTTAAAATAAGATACATGTACAGAAGTCACACCTGTGGAGAATTAAGAGAGTCACATATAAACGAAGAGGTAACCCTTTCTGGTTGGGTACAGAAAACAAGGGATAAAGGATTTGTGGTCTGGGTAGATCTTCGTGATCGCTATGGCATTACCCAGCTCATTTTTGATGAGGAGCGATCTTCTAAAGAGTTATTGGAACAAGGTAGAAACTTAGGTCGTGAATTCGTAGTTCAGATTAAGGGTCAAGTTATTGAGAGAACCTCTAAAAACAAGAACATAGCAACTGGCAATATAGAAGTACTTGTCAAAGAACTTAATATCTTAAATACTTCTAAAACTCCGCCTTTTACAATTGAAGACCAGACAGATGGTGGCGAAGATATAAGAATGAAATATCGCTATCTTGATATCAGAAGAAATCCGGTCAAGGAAAACCTGATTTTTAGGAGCAAAGTGACCATGGAGGTGCGAAATTACCTTTCAAAAGAAGGATTTATTGAGGTTGAAACGCCCTATTTAATAAAATCCACACCAGAAGGTGCCCGAGATTTTGTGGTGCCTAGTAGAATGAACGAAGGCCAGTTTTACGCCTTACCACAATCGCCGCAGACCTTTAAACAGTTATTAATGGTTGGTGGAATGGATAAATACTTTCAGATTGTAAAGTGTTTTAGGGATGAAGACCTTCGTGCGGACAGACAGCCTGAATTTACACAAATAGATTGTGAAATGGCGTTCGTGGAGCAAGAGGATATCTTAAACGCCTTTGAAGGCTTAACACGACATCTTTTAAAAGAAATCAAAGGGGTGGAAACAGCTAAGTTTCCAAGAATGACCTATGACGCCGCCATGGCAAAATATGGTAATGACAAACCGGACATTCGTTTTGGGATGGAATTTGGTGAGTTGAATGCTGTTGCACAGCATAAAGATTTCAATGTTTTTAATTCGGCAGAATTGGTTGTTGGGATTGCGGTGCCTGGCGGTGCTACGTATACCAGAAAAGAAATCGATGCATTGGTTGATTGGGTACGCAGACCTCAAGTAGGTGCAAAAGGTATGGTGTATGTAAAATGCAACGAAGATGGTACGTTTAAATCATCAGTCGACAAATTTTACAACCAAGAAGACTTGGCAAATTGGGCAAAAGCCACAGGGGCAGAAGCTGGTGATTTAATATGCGTATTATCTGGGGATGAAAATCAGACCAGGGGACAATTAAGCGCATTGCGAATGGAGCTTGCAGAACGCCTTGGCTTGAGAAAGAATGATGAATTCGCACCACTTTGGGTAATTGATTTCCCATTGTTGGAACTGGATGAGGAAACTGGACGTTACCACGCCATGCACCACCCATTTACCTCACCAAAACCTGGACAAATGGAGCTATTGGAAACCGAGCCGGGAAAAGTCAAAGCCAACGCCTACGATTTGGTATTGAATGGTAATGAAATCGGCGGTGGGTCTATTAGAATACATGACAAGGAAATTCAAAGCACCATGTTCAAACATTTGGGCTTTACACCAGAAGAAGCAAAAGCACAGTTCGGATTTTTAATGGATGCCTTTCAATATGGAGCACCGCCACATGGCGGAATCGCTTTTGGTTTGGACCGTTTGGTTTCAATCCTTGGGGGACAAGAAACCATTCGGGATTTTATTGCCTTTCCTAAAAACAATAATGGCCGTGATGTAATGATCGATGCCCCTGCTCCCATTGATGATGAACAATTGAAGGAGTTGAATTTAAAACTTGATATACAGGCTTAAAAAAAATCCCGCCAAACCGCGGGATTTTTTAATACTTTTAGATTTCGACTAAGCAAATGCCAAGCCAAAAAAACACATACTTTACACGTTTCCTAAAATGGAGGTATAAACATATCTCAAACAAAACGTTTACTCACATTATGAGCGTGGTTGTTGGTTTATTGGCAGGTTTGGCAGCGGTAACCCTAAAGAACATTACTTATTTTATTGAATCCTTAGCGGAAAAAGGAATTGTCTTCTCAGGCAATGAGCTTCATTTTATATTACCTATTATTGGTCTTACTTTAGTTTACTTGTACGTGAAGTACGTACATAAGGAAAAGTTGCAACATGCCATTTCCTCGATACTTTTTTCATTATCTAAAAGGAAAGGTATTATTCCCCTTAAAAAAATATATACTCCTTTAATCACAGCCCCTTTAACAGTAGGTTTTGGTGGGTCCGTAGGACTTTTAGGACCAGCGGTAGCTTCAGGTTCGGCGATTAGTTCAAATTTGGGTAATTTGTTTCATGTAAATGCGAAAACCAGGTCTTTATTGATAGCATGTGCCTCGGCAGGGGCCATTGCTTCTATATTTCAATCGCCAATTGCTGCCATCATATTCGCCGTAGAAGTATTCAGCCTAGATCTGACCATGATCTCAATGCTTCCCTTATTACTGGCCTCGATTTCAGGGGTACTTACCTCTTATTTCTTTATGGGGAACGAAGTGCTTTTTGATTTTAATCTTACAGATAGTTTTAAAATGAAAGATACCTTGTTCTACATCATTTTAGGTGTAGGAACGGCCTTTACTTCTATCTATTTTACCAAGATGTACTTTGCGATTCTCAAACTGTTCAAGCCTTTTAAAAGTCCTAAATATAGGTTGCTGGTTGGTGGTTTGGCAATTGGGACCATGCTCTATTTTATTCCGGCGCTCTATGGTGAAGGTTTCGGGTTCATTAACCACCTTTTAGAAGGCAATCACCTAAAAGCCTTGGGAGAAACTCCATTCAAAGCGTACACCGATAATATTTGGGTGGTTATCCTATTGCTTTTTAGTATAACTGTATTTAAAGCTATCGCCACAACAACAACCTTTGCAGCTGGCGGTGCTGGGGGTATTTTCATTCCAACTATGGTAATAGGCAGTGCTTTGGGTAATATGGTTGCCAAGGTCATCAATAATATTGGTTTGGGTTTTAACGTTTCGGAAAGTAATTTCACGCTTATTGGTATGGCAGGCTTAATTGCAGGGGTTATTCATGCTCCTTTAACCGCCATTTTCCTTATTGCAGAGATAACCGGTGGTTACGAATTGTTTGTCCCCCTCATGATCACCGCATCAATCTCATACCTCATTACAAAAAATACGGTTGATTATACAATCTATACAAGGGAGCTCGCTCAAAGAGGAGCATTGCTAACACATGATAAGGACCAGACCGTTCTAACCTTAATGCAATTAGACGATGTCATTGAAAAGAATTTCAAATCAGTTCACCCAGAAACGACTTTGGGGGAAATGCTTCATAAATCGGTCGCAAAATCCGCCCGAAATATTTTTCCTGTGGTCGACAATAATAAAGCCCTATTAGGTATTGTGTTGTTGGATGATATTCGTGAGTTCATGTTCGATACTTCACTCTATGAAACCACCACAGTCGAAACCTTTATGCATGCCGCACCAGAGCATATTTTTTATGAGAAGGACAGCATGCAGAAGGTAATGCAAAAATTTCAGGATAGTGGGGCTTGGAACCTCCCTGTAATTAAAGATGGCAAGTATTTAGGGTTTGTTTCCAAATCAAAACTACTTACAGCCTATCGCAGAAAGTTGATTAATTTTACAAAATGAAATATATCATAAGTCTTATAGTTTTAGCATCTATTGGTGCCATATTATATGGCTTCAGCATTCAGGAAGAAGAATTGTCATTAGCCCATAAATATATTGGTTTCGGCACCGCTGGTCTGTTCTTGCTTGCTATGCCTTTATTTCTATATAAAGAAAGTAAAGGAAAAAAGATGAACGACTATATGCTTACAGAGGAAAACATTCGAAAAATGCGAAGTGAAGAGTCAGAAAAGCCTGATAATCAATGAATTTAACAAAAATTCATTTCCATTTTTATTTAGGTCTGCCATAAAAATTTTAAATTAGTGTTCTAAACATCCAATATTTAATATCAATTAGAATGACTGGTACAGTAAAATTTTTCAATGAATCCAAGGGATTTGGGTTCATTACTAACGACGAGACGGGAAGCGACATCTTTGTTCACGCAACAGCGTTGAATGGTGTTGAGTTAAACGAAGGTGACAAAGTAGAATACGTAGAAGAAGAAGGAAGAAAAGGAATGGTTGCTGCACAAGTGCAAGTAGTCAGTTAAAATATGGTATTCTTGATTGTATCAAAACCCTAACGGCAACGTTGGGGTTTTTTAGTAAAAGCAGCTATTTCTAGTTTAGATTTCTTTTCTCAATAAAGAACCGTTTTAATATTTCAGACGCCTCATTTTCCAAGATACCTCCTTTAATTTCCGTTTTCGGATGTAGTTTTGTCCCCATCGCACCACATCCTCTTTCAGGGTCTTTGGCGGCATAAACAATTTTTGATATCTGACTCCAGTACAACGCACCTGCACACATTTGACAAGGTTCCAATGTTACGTACAAAGTGCAATTATGAAGGTATTTGCCTCCAAGGAAATTTGCCGCCGCAGTAATAGCCTGCATTTCTGCATGTGCAGTAACATCATTAAGTTGCTCTGTTAAATTATGTGCTCTAGCTATAATTCTATCCTTTACAACTATTATAGCCCCTATGGGCACCTCTCCTTTATCAAAAGCTGCCTCAGCCTCTTGCAAGGCCTTTTTCATATAATACGTATCATCGTAAGGTAAAACCATAGGATCAAAAATACAATTTTAGAGGAATAGAAAAGAATCGTTAAATATGATTTTCCCTTACATTTGCCTTTAGGTATGAAACTTCTAGACAACATAGACTTACCAAGCGATATTCGTCAGCTCAATCCTGATGAACTACCCCAGCTTGCCCAAGAATTGCGGGAATTCATTATTGACATTGTTGCTGTTAAAGAAGGGCATTTGGGAGCTAGTTTAGGTGTTGTGGAATTGACCATTGCCCTACACTATGTTTTTAACACGCCTAGTGATAAACTTATTTGGGACGTGGGCCATCAGGCCTATGGGCATAAAATACTGACGGGAAGAAAAAACATATTTGATACAAATCGTCAATTAGGTGGTATCAGCGGGTTTCCTAAGCGTAGTGAAAGTAAATATGATGATTTTGGCACCGGACACAGTTCTACTGCTATTTCTGCCATTTTAGGTATGGCCATTGCCTCCAAACTGAAAGGAGATACACAAAGAAATCATATAGCAGTTGTCGGTGATGCTTCCATCGCAAGCGGCATGGCCTTTGAAGGGTTAAATCATGCCGGGGTTACAGATGCTAACCTTCTGATTGTTCTTAATGACAATGCCATAGGGATTGACCCCAGTGTCGGTGCGTTGAAAAAGTATTTAACCAATGTAAAAAAGGGTACTGCCAAAGATGAAAATATTTTTGAATGTTTAAATTTTGATTATTCCGGACCTATAGATGGGCACAACCTAAAAGACTTAATTGCTGAATTGGAACGATTAAAATCAGTATCGGGACCCAAATTATTGCACATCATTACCACCAAGGGCAAGGGGCTAAAAAAAGCAGAAGAAAACCAGGTTGTTTATCATGCCCCTGGTAAGTTCAATAAACACACCGGAGAGCTTCATGGAAAATCAGAATCAGAATTACCTCCCAAATATCAAGATGTTTTTGGGCACACTTTGGTTGATTTGGCTAAAAAAAATACAAATATCGTTGGTATTACTCCCGCTATGCCCACAGGAAGTTCCTTAAAATTTATGATGGAAGAAATTCCTGAAAGGGCATTTGATGTTGGGATTGCCGAACAGCATGCCGTTACCTTATCCGCAGGGATGGCCACTGAAGGCTTGATTCCATTTTGCAATATTTATTCGACTTTTTTGCAAAGGGCATATGACCAGGTCATACACGATGTGGCCTTACAAAACTTACCCGTTATTTTTTGCCTAGATCGTGCTGGAATTGTAGGGCAAGATGGTGCTACCCATCATGGGGTCTTTGATATAGCCTATTTGAGATGCATTCCCAATTTGATTATTTTTGCGCCCATGAATGAAGTTGAACTTCGTAATATCATGTATACGGCACAATTGGGTCTTAACCAGCCCATCGCCATAAGATATCCAAGAGGTCGCGGGGTTACCCAAAATTGGGAGATACCCTTTGAAAAAATTGAAATTGGGGTTTCACAAGAGGCCAAAAAAGGAAATGAAATCGCTGTACTTTCCATAGGGCATATAGGTAATAGAATTACAGCGTTGATTGATGAATTGGATGCTCCCAATGAAATTGGCCATTACAATATGAGATTTGTAAAACCTTTGGATAAAAGTCAACTTATCAAAATTTTTGACAGGTATAAATACATTATCACTATTGAAGATGGTTGTAAAATTGGTGGATTTGGAAGTGCGATTTTAGAATTTGCAAATGAAGCCGGATTTTCAAACCCTATTGAAGTGCTTGGTATTAATGACAAATTCATGCAACATGGCACTATAGAGGAACTTCATGAACTAGCGGGAATAGATGCCCTTTCAATCAAAGGACATATTAACAAAATCATCAATGCGCATTAGAATTTACAGAGATTTAGTTTTAATAGTTATTCTGTTTATTTGTTTTAACCCAATAAAGGCTCAGGATTCAATTCCAACTACGATTCAAATCGATACAACCGTAGTTGACACAGTCGTAATAAGGCGCACTTTAGACAAAATAAAGAGTATTCCAAGGGGTGTGAATTTGACCAACCCCCGTATTTCATTCCATAGGACTAAACCTTTACTTAAAAAATTCAAAAAATTCAGGGTTCCCTCTTTTTGGACTAAAATCAATAAATTGGGAATAAATTTCAGTGAAGTGGCTTTTGTAAACTGGAACGCTGGAGGGGATAATTCCGTTTCTGCTCTTGGAAATGCCAGATTTGAGCGAAATTACAAATTCAGGTATATTAAATGGGATAATTATTTGCAATTGCGTTATGGCTTAAATGCCCAAGAAGGACGTAAACTACGAAAATCGGATGATGCGATCAAAATAAGTTCAACCTTAGGTTATCGAAGGGATACCATTAGTAATTGGTATTATTCGGTAAAGGCGAATTTTAACACCCAATTTTCAAATGGTTATAAATATCCTGATAGAGCTACTCCATTATCAAGGTTTATGGCACCAGGTTATTTTTTCTTTGGGGCTGGAACATCCTATATTACCGAAGATCAAAAATTGAACTTATATATTTCCCCATTGACACTCAAAGCCACTTTTGTGCTTGATCAAGTTTTAGCGGATAAAGGTGCATTTGGAGTAAAAAAGGCCATATTAGATTCAAATGGAAACGTTGTTCAGCCGGGTGAAAACCAGTTTATTGAGCTTGGTTTTCTGATAACCCATACCTGGGAAACTACACTTACTAAAAATGTAGGATTACGCCATGACCTGAGCTTATACAGCGATTATCTAGCAAGTTTTGGCAATATTGATATAGATTGGGAACTTAACTTGAACCTAAAAGTGAATAAATCTATCACAACCAATATTGGCACTCATTTAATATACGATGATGATATTCTGTTTGACCGACTCGTTGATGCCAATGGAATCGTTATTGATGAAGGTGAACCTCGCTTACAATTTAAACAGATGCTGGGGGTTGGCGTTACCTACGAGTTCTAAAGTTGTTTACCCATAATCTTATTATGCATATGTACAGCAGCACTGTCCGAAAGACTTGCCACATAACAACACGTATTTAATAGGATATTATACAAAGGCAATTCAGTTCGCTGATAGAACTTAGGTAAGGTATTGACCATAAGTTTATCGTAGTTTGAGTCGCTTCCTTCTTTGGTTCTAACTAAAGCCTTAGTGTAAACATCCAAAATATCGGAAATTATTCTATAGCCCGCTATTTCTTTTTCCACGACTTCTTGGGACCTGTATATCTTTTTGACGCTCAGGGTTATGATATCTTCAATCTGAGCAGTATACTTGCTCCTATCTAAAAGCGATACATCAAAAGTCCCTTCTAGGATAGCTTCCTCGTTTTTAGCAAACACGTCAATAGCATCGTTGATCAAGGTGCTTATGGCCAAAGCCCGTAAGTAACTCAACCGGTCTTCCTTATAGGCCAGTTCGTTATATTTTTTGGTATTGATTTTATCCTTGACCAGTTTTATAAGATATTCCAACGCATAATCTTCCGATATCAATCCCAAATTAATACCATCTTCAAAATCGATTATCGTATAACAAATATCGTCGGCAGCTTCTACCAAATAGGTCAATGGGTGTCGTGAAAATGAAATATCATTTCCTTTTCGGGTCTGATTCAGACCTAACTCATTGGCGACAGCTATAAACGCATCCTTTTCCGGTTGAAAAAAACCGAATTTCTTATCGGAAATATGCTTAGTCGGCTTTTTTGGCAATGATTCCTTGGGGTACTTCATAAAAGCACCCAAGGTGGCATAACTTAAACGTAAGCCTCCATCTACTCCTTTTCGCGTTTCTGTCAATAATTTAAACCCATTGGCATTCCCTTCAAAGTCAATGATGTCCTGGTATTCTTTCGCTGATAATACCTTTTTGTATTGTAAGCCATTTCCTGTTTTAAAATACTCCCCAATTGCTTTTTCCCCACTATGGCCAAATGGCGGATTACCAATATCATGGGCCAATGCAGCAGCGGCAACGATAGCACCAAAATCATTGAACTGATACCCATGTACTGCATTCAAGTGCGGGTGTTTTTCCAATATTTTTTTCCCGGCAATACGCCCAAGGCTTCGTCCAACGACTGAAACTTCCAAGCTATGGGTAAGTCGCGTATGTACAAAATCAGTCTTTGAAAGTGGTATTACCTGGGTCTTATCCTGCAGGCTACGAAAAGCGGAGGAAAAAATAATCCGATCATAATCAACTTCAAAACCCAGACGAGTCTCATCTTGTTCTTTCCGTAATCTTTTATGTGAATCGCCCTGTCGTCGTAATGAGAGTAGTTGTTCCCAGTTCATAGTAGAATTTTGTTCACGCAAGATAAGTTATTACCACTAATAAAATGCGGATAAATGGAGCGTATTGATTAACTTTATATAGGTTTACCAGCCTGGTAATAATGATTATAAATTGATGTTTAAAAAACATTTACTTAACATTGGTTTTGGTTATTTGCACCGACTAAAATAAATAACACCATGAAAATCAAACTTCTTACCTTAGGATTAGTCCTTTCCGGATTTCTAACTTCCTTTTCCCAAGAAACCAATGCACCACAATTTGGAAAAGGGCTGTTCAACTTAGTAGGCAAAGACAGTACTTTTA
>CBDUKE010000024.1:0-33150 GCA_965367725.1 uncultured Maribacter sp.
GAATCTGATGCCCCATCATTACCGATGACAAAGCAATTGGACAAGGACGCAATTTGATAGGGATTTCCGATTCCCGCCATTGGGCTCCCTTGGGGTACTATGTACTTAAAGTTCTTGATCAAATCAAATACTTCTTTTTCGCTAAGGGGATTGGGATATTTTTGCTCAACCCGACTAATTTCCTTGGCAATTCTTCGGTGCATATGATCTGGGTTGAGTTCATAGATGTTCCCAGAGGAATCTTTGAGGGCATATTTATTGATCCATACTTGTGCGGCCAAGTCATCACCTTTGAAATAAGCCAAGCTTGATTTATAGGCTTCTTCTTGGGTGTATGTTTTTCTTTGGGGAGGCATGGTTTTTGTTTGCATTTGGAAATTTTATGGTTGTTAAGTGCTTAGTTAGAAAGTATAAAAGTATACAAAAAGAAAACAATCGCTTTATGACAAAAGTCATAAAGTGTACAAGAAAATAGGGTTAAATATTTGATAAACAGGGAGTTAATAAATTATCAACAAAAAAAAGTTAACAAATAAATTAAAGAAGGTAATCTTATTTGCCATTCCTATGGAAAGGTAATAAAACCAATAAGAAATTGGATTTTCCCCTTTGGAACAATTAAAGAAATCCTTACCTTTTAACAAATTAAAAACACCACCAAAATGAATTTATTTGATGAGATAAAAAACAAACTGAGTCATGAATTTATAGACATTATTGAATGGTTAGACGTTTCTAACGATACTATTGTCCATAGGTTTGAAAGATATCAGAATGAGATTAAGAATAATGCGAAACTGATTGTTCGGGAGGGACAAAAGGCTGTGTTTATAAATGAAGGGCAATTGGCCGATGTCTTTACCCCTGGCACCTATACTTTGAACACTAAAAACCTTCCAATTTTAACGACTTTAAAAGGATGGAAGTATGGTTTTGACAGCCCCTTTAAAGCTGAGGTATATTTTGTGAGTACCCGACTTTTCACTGATGAAAAATGGGGTACCAAAAATCCGTTTATGTTAAGTGATGAGCGATTTGGTCTGGTTGAAATAAGAGCTTTTGGAACCTATAGTTTTAGAATCAACGATCCAGGTAAGTTTGTGGTTGATGTCGTGGGTACCGATGGTAATTTTACGAATTATGAGGTAAACGAACATTTAAAAAGTCTGATCGTTACCCGTTTTACAGACACAGTTGGGGAGGCCAACCTTCCTATAGAATTATACGCTGCGAATACCACTGAACTTTCTGAAACCTGTCAAGAAGTAATGCAACCTGAATTTGGCCGTGTAGGTATAGAATTGGAGAAATTCTATATAGAAAATGTATCGATGCCGGAAGAACTTAAAAAAGAAATCTTTGAATATAGCAGGCTTGATAAATTGGATATGACCAAGCTTTCGCAATTCAAAGCTGCCAAGGCCATGGAAGCTGCTGCTAAAAATGAGGGAGGCACTGCTGGAGCTGGAATGGGAATGGGAATGGGGTTTGTATTGGCACAACAAATGGGCAATATGATGAGTCAACCCGGGACCCAACAACCTTTTGGAGGACAACCGCAACAAGTTGCTGCTGTTCCTCCACCAATGCCAACACAAGTGATGTACCATTATGCCGTGAATGGACAACAGGCAGGCCCCGTGACTTTCGATAAGCTAAAGGAATTGTTCGCTAGTAGAACAGTGAATAGGGATTCTTTGGTCTGGAAACAAGGAATGGCCAATTGGACTGCCTTAAAAGATATTGAGGAATTGAAGGTCTTTTTAGGAGGCAGTATGCCACCACCGCTACCAAGCGCGTAAACCATATACTATTTTATAGAATTCCTGCACGAATGTGGGAAGGGTAACATTTTTATATGGAAGAAACCCTAAATTCTGAAGTCAATAAGTCTTGTGCCAACTGCGGCGCAGAACTCAAATTTAAACCCGGTTCGCACCAATTGAATTGTGCGTATTGCGGTTATGAGGAATTTATTGAACAGGCCAAAAGTAGTTTTGAAGAGTTGGAACTTCAACACTATCTGAAAGTCGTTGGCGAAAATGCGTATACAGAAACCATTGATTTGCTGCATTGTAAAAATTGTGGCGCAAATCAACATGTAGAGGAAAACTTTAAGTCTCTCGATTGTGTCTATTGCGGTGAACCCTTAATTCGGGAAGATATTGAAAAAGAAGGATGGCTTCTTCCCGGGGCCTTGGTGCCATTTCAACTGGATGCCAAAAAAGCGCGACTGATTTTCAAGAACTGGGTTCGTGGTATATGGTTTGCCCCGAACAATTTAAAACGCGCTGCTTTAGATCCTGAAGGACTCCATGGGTTGTATATACCCTATTGGACATTTGATTCAAACTTATACGCAGCATATCAAGGACAACGGGGTGACTATTACTATGAAACGAAGAGGGTGAAAACCAAGAATGGCGTACAGACCCAACAGGTGAGAAAGACAAAATGGTCACATGCATCAGGTACAGTCAATGGTTTTGTTGATGACATCCTAATCAATGCCTCGGAAAAAAAACGAAGGGACATTCCTTCTCAAATCGCATATTGGAATTTAAAGGAACTCGTTGTTTTTAATTCAAAATACCTGGCAGGTTTTGTTACTGAGAAGTATACGATTTCGCTCAAAGATGGCCATCATCAGTCTTTTCAAGAAGCAAAGGACATAGCTTATAATTGGATTCGTAGGGACATTGGAGGGGATACCCAAAGAATCAACCATGCCGATATTAAATTATCAGACGAAACTTTTAAGCATATTCTTCTACCCGTTTACATTAGTTCTTATACCTATAATGGTAAGGAATACCATTTTTATATCAATGGGCAAACAGGCACATTAAATGGCACAAGGCCTTATTCTTTTTGGAAAATTTTCTTTTTGGTGCTTTTTATTATTGTGGTCTTTGCACTTATTGCGATTTTTGCACAATGAGGACATTGGTAATAGGGGATATTCATTCTGGATTAAGAGCGCTTGAACAAGTGTTACATAGAGCTGCTGTTTCTAAAGAAGATAAGTTGATTTTTCTGGGGGATTATGTTGACGGATGGAGCCAAGCTGTAGAAACCGTTGATTTTTTGATTGCGCTTGAAAAAACCCATAATTGCATTTTCTTACGAGGTAATCATGATGAGCTTTGCATGGACTGGTTGGTAAAAGGTGCTGACAATCCCATGTGGATGCAGCACGGGGGTGCATCAAGTGTGAATTCATATAATAAAGCCGATAAATCTACGATAGCGAGGCATATTCGGTTTTTCAATAGATTGAAAAATTATTATCTGGATGGGGAGAATCGGCTGTATCTACATGCTGGTTTTACCAATGTTAAGGGTGTAAAGCATGAATATTCCCCAAAGTCCTTTTATTGGGACAGGACGTTATGGGAATTGGCACTTTCATTGGATCCCACATTGCAGGAAGAACATCAATTTTATCCCAAAAGGCTATTTCATTATAAGGAGATTTTCATTGGCCATACGCCAGTTACACGCTTAGGTAAAACTACCCCGCAAAAAGCGGCCAATGTCTGGAATATAGATACTGGGGCTGCATTTATGGGGCCTTTATCAGTAATAGATGTTGATTCAAAAGAGATTTGGCAGAGTGATTCCGTACATACTTTTTATCCGGAAGAAGTGGGAAGAAATTAAATTTTAGCTCAATTTTAATAATAAATAAAGGATATAATAACGTTCTTTGTTAAAAATGGGATTATGGTTACGAAGAATATAAGATTGGAAGTAATGCAGGCCATAGAGCCTCAAGTAGGTGATTTTATGGATTCATTCCTGATTCCCATAGAAGATATTTGGCAGCCTTCCGATTTTCTTCCTGACCCAAAAAGTGACGATTTTTTAAGTTCAATTGAACAATTGCGTGAAGAATCCAAAGAACTGGGCTATGATTTTTGGGTAACCATGGTAGCGGATACTATTACAGAGGAAGCTTTGCCTACCTATGAGTCTTGGTTAATGGATGTTGAAGGCGTAAACCAGCATGATGGTAAGAAAAATGGCTGGTCTAAATGGGTGCGTGCCTGGACAGCGGAAGAGAATCGTCATGGCGATGTGTTGAACAAATACCTTTACCTATCTGGAAGGGTTAATATGCGCGAAGTGGAAATTACCACACAGCATTTAATAGCCGATGGATTTGATATAGGAACTGATAGGGATCCCTATAAGAACTTTGTTTATACTTCCTTCCAAGAACTGGCAACCAATATTTCGCATAAACGTGTTGGCCAAATGGCCAAAAAGAAAGGTAATGTGCTGTTAGGTAAGATGTGTACCATTATTGCAGGTGATGAGATGAGACATCATTTGGCCTATCGTGAATTTGTAAAGAATATTTTTGGGGAAGACCCTTCAGGAATGATGTTGGCATTTGCCGATATGATGAAAAAGAAGATTGTAATGCCAGCACACTTTTTACGTGAATCAGGCGGGAGTATAGGTTCAGCTTTCGAGAACTTCTCAAACTGCGCACAACGATTAGGGGTTTATACAGCTCAGGATTATATAGATATTCTTAAAAAGTTGAATTCTTATTGGGAATTGGATGCGGTAAGAAGTCTATCAGATGAAGCTGAAAAAGCCCGTGATTATCTAATGAAACTTCCAGCTAGATTAGAACGAATCTCTGAACGAATGACCTTTCCGCAAGACCAATACCATTTTAAATGGGTAGAGGCCAATGGAACATTATAAAAAAAGCCGGTTCATATGAACCGGCTTTTTTTTATCCTATAGATTATAATTTGCCATGATCATGTTCATCTTGCCATTTGGCAAGTTCTGACCATTTGCCTTCATATGCCATTTTGGACTGCATTGGCCAAGAAGCTGGATCGTGAACTTTATAACGATTACCACCACCATCCAAAACTTTTTGACATTCGGCAACAGAGGTTTCAGAAAGGGCTTTCCACGTTTTGATTCCGGTACTAATGAACATTTCCGAAATTTTTGGACCTATACCTTCAACGATTTTTAAGTCATCTTGTTTTACTGTTTTTCCTAAGGCTGCTTTAGCTGCGGCAGCATTGAAAGGTAGCACAGTTTCGGTTGCTGTCAAGGTAGATGCTACTGCAGCGGCACTACCTGCCCCAGCCATTGCTGTCCCTGCAGACAATTTGCCTTTACAGGCATCTAGATCTGTCTGTAGTTTGGCATTTTTATCTTGTAATAGTTTAAGATCGGCAGAATTATCGATAGTTGTACTTTTTCCTTTTCCTAACAGGTATCCGAAGTAAGCACATAGTACGCCAACTAATATCGGAATTAACCAGCACCAAATATTCATAGTTGAAAAATCCATTTTTTATACGTTTTTATGTTAGTTATTTAAATCAAAGTGTCTATGTTAATAGGTCATTTTTCTGTAGACCATAATTGTTTTATATACAAATCCTCTCCTACATTGGTCCACATACATTACAACACGTAATGAAAAAATAAATTCCTGCTAGAATAGTGATTACTATCCCGAGAAGGTTCGTTGTTCTTTTTGTCATTGGAAATAAGTTTAGTGTTTGGACTACAATGTATTAAAAATATCTTAAAATATGTTAAAAACGCACCTCTAAATACTCTAAATCAATATAGTATGAATTTCCTCTTTATAGCAGATCTTACCACTCACACAGATTTTGTTGCCGTTTGCACAAAAATTGGAATGCAATATTCAAAGAATTCGGAAATTGAATCAAAATCTAGAAGTTAAGCCCCATCTCTCCCGACAAAGTTCCGGCATTGAGGTGGGGTTTCTTTTTTGTTCATAAGAAGTACTACATTCCTGTTGAAAAGCAATATAGTAAATTACCAAAAACAGCACAATTAGTAGCAACTATACAATACTACGGACCATTGGCACACAAAACCTTGATTTTAGTGATTTAATCCTATAAATTTAAATGATAGAGAACTAAATGATAAAATCATCATGAAAACGAAAATGAAAAATTTCCTGACTTTTTGTTGTATGGTAATTGTACTTGGGACACAAACATTGCTAGAAGGCAGCTGGAAGGTTGAGGAAACGCAAAAAAGAAATTTAGAATCGTAGAACGATTGCAGGTATGGTAACCTGCGTATATTTGAGTTAGTTAGTTTAGTTGGTTAAGTAAGCCCGCTAACCGTTTGATTCAATTCATCAGAAATAGATGAAGGGGTTAATTGGTTAGCGGGCTTCTTTATGGTTTATAAATCGAATTTTATACCTTGTGCCAAAGGCAATTCGGTTGTGTAGTTTATCGTATTTGTTTGTCTTCGCATATATATTTTCCAGGCATCGGATCCTGATTCGCGCCCTCCTCCTGTTTCTTTTTCACCACCAAATGCACCACCTATCTCTGCACCTGATGTGCCGATATTAACATTGGCAATACCACAGTCGCTACCAGCTTGTGAAAGGAAATTTTCTGCCTCACGAAGATTATTGGTCATGATTGCCGAAGACAATCCTTGAACAACCCCATTTTGTGTGGCAATTGCATTTTCAACATCACCAGAATATTTTAATAGATATAAAACCGGGGCAAATGTTTCATGCTGAACAATTTCAAAATCGTTTTGGGCTTCTGCAATGGCCGGTTTTACATAACAGCCACTTTCGTAACCTGCACCTTCCAATACTCCCCCTTCAACAATTAATTTTCCACCCTCATCAATAACTTTTGACAATGCTTCCTTATACATGTCTACGGCATCAGTGTCAATTAAAGGTCCAACATGGTTGTTCTCGTCCAAAGGATTTCCTATTCGCAGTTGGTTGTAAGCGGCGACAACAGCTTCTTTTACTTGATCATAGATAGATTCGTGAATTATTAACCTCCTTGTGGAAGTACATCGTTGACCAGCAGTGCCAACCGCACCAAATACAGCTCCTATAACGGTCATTTTAATATCTGCATCCGGTGTTACGATGATGGCATTGTTACCTCCAAGCTCCAATAGCGATTTTCCTAAACGGGCTGCAACGGTTTGAGCCACAATTTTCCCCATACGTATTGATCCCGTTGCTGAAATTAAAGGCACACGATTATCTTGGGTCATCATCTCCCCAACTTTATAGTCGCCATTGATCAAGCAAGAAATTCCTTCTGGCAGATTATTTTCTTTGAATACTTGGGCCGCTATATTTTGACAAGCCACACCACATAAGGGTACTTTTTCAGATGGTTTCCAAACACAAACATCACCACAGATCCATGCCAAGGCAGTATTCCAAGCCCAAACGGCTACCGGAAAATTAAACGCGGAAATTATACCTACAACCCCTAATGGATGGTACTGTTCGTACATGCGGTGCCCTGGTCGCTCAGAATGCATGGTAAGGCCGTGTAGCTGCCTTGAAAGTCCGACAGCAAAATCACAGATATCAATCATTTCCTGTACTTCACCTAGCCCTTCTTGGTAACTTTTACCCATTTCATAAGAAACTAATTTACCTAGAGGTTCTTTTAGTTCACGTAATTTATCGCCAAATTGACGCACTATTTCTCCACGTAGCGGGGCAGGTTTTTTTCTCCAGGTTTTAAATGCTTCAGTAGCGGTTTGCATTACTTTTTCGTAATCTCCCTTGGTTGTAGATTTAACCTTACCAATTAATGCACCATCTACTGGTGAATAGGAAGCTATGATTTCACCAGAACCAAAATTATTAGACCCGGTTGAGGTACCCTCATTGATTTCTTTTATCCCCAATTTCTTCAGGGCATCATTGATGCCGAATTCCACTGCTATTTTTGACATTTTATAACTTTTAGGACGCTTATTGTTAAAATTTGGACAAAGCTACGAATAAACTATGTTTTATTCCTCTTTTCTAAGTACGGTAACCTTGATTATTTTCTCTTTGTTCACTTCGTAGATAAGTACCAACTCCACTATATCCTTGTTTCCATTTCTTCCAGTGATATGTTCATGGTCAATAATTTTGTTTCCAAAAATAATGCGTTGTAAAACTGTTGAGTGTAAATTGGGGGATGCTTCGAATAAGTTGGAATAAAATTCCTTACATGCAGAGGCCCCGGACATGGTCATATTTCCATCAGCATAATTATAGAAAGCAATATTTTCAGCCATAAGCGACATGAAGCCATTAATATCTCTTTGATTATAGGTTTCCAGCTGTTTTTGTACTACCTGTTCTGGAGTCATATCTTGTGCTGTTAATGGAGAAATTGTTGAAAATAAAATCAAAAATAGTATCAATACTGTACACTGCTGCATTATTTTAAAAGTATTAGAACAATGGCAATAATTGCGGGTAGCGCCTGAACAAAGAATATTTTTTTATCTGCTGTAAGGGCACCGTAAATTCCGGCAACGGCAACACAACTGAGAAAGAAAAGTGCAATATTGGTTTTCCAAATAGGGTCTGTTATGAAATAAGTCCAAATGAGTCCTGCTGCCAAAAAACCGTTATATAATCCTTGATTGGCGGCAAGGGGTTTAGTAGGCTCAAATAATTCTGGCGGAAATTTCTTGAAAACCTTTCTACCCCTCGTGGTCCATGCGAACATTTCGAACCAAAGGAAATAAATGTGTAAAAGAGCAACTAATCCTATTAAAATAGTAATGGCTATTTCCATAAGTCCTATTCGTCAGAAGTAAAACGTTCATCAACTGGCATAACCGTACCACAATTATCACAAGTCCTCAATGCCTTTGAGCCATAAAAATGCTTAAAGTGCCCAAGAAAATCTTTTTCAATGTCGTTCAAGGTAAAATAAGCTTCATATAATTTATGATTACAATTATCGCAGAACCATAGCAAACCATCATCAACATTCATACCAGCCCTTTTTCTTTCAATTACCAGACCAATAGATCCTTCATGACGAACAGGGGAATGGGGTACTTTTGCCGGGTGTAGATACATATCGCCCGGACCAAGTTTCATTGTCTTCTTTTGGCGATCTTCTTGAATATGGACTTCTATATTACCCTCCAACTGATAGAAAAGCTCTTCGGTTTCATTGTAATGATAATCTTTTCGGGCATTGGGTCCAGCGACAACCATAACAATATAATCCCCAGATTCCTTATATAGATTTTTATTGCCAACGGGTGGTTTCAATAAGTCTCGATTTTCCTCGATCCATTTATTTAAATTGAAGGGAGGTAAGATAGGCATATGTTGAATTTGAAGGTTAACAGTTTTGAAAAAATAGAATGATAATAGTGACCTAAGGCCAGTGATTCAAAATTAAGAAAAGAAAATTTGATTATCGGATGTTATCGATAGAAGAGCTGTGTAAAGTACAAATTACCGCTAGTGTCCTCCTTTACGCTGACAGCCGTATGTGTAAAATTGCCTTCCATTGTTTTTTTATGGTCGGTACTGCCCAACCAATTTTCAAAGGCTTCTGCTGCGGTTGAATAATCCTTAGCAATATTCTCAGCAACATATTCCGCATTGACCTCATTGGAAATACTGGAGGCCCTTGAATTAAAACCATCATGACTCAGATTGCCGGTTGCAACCATATAGTCATTATGTTTATTGGCATAATCATAGGCGATAGCACTGAAAGACAGAGCGTTATACCCCAAAGATATCCTATGGCTGTTAACGATATTCAACAGCTCATTTTCTACTTCTGTGGCATTCTTGGCCTCAATAATACTTGAATTATCCAATGATTCCTTTGAACAAGAACCTAGAATACAGACAAATAAAATGAGGAATGCATTTTGCAATCTCATCTTCATACAATGTTCTAAATCGTAAGTAGGTAAACTCTAAAATTAAGTAGGAGGAGAATTGGGTGTCTCGTATTCTATGGCTGATAGGGGATTACTAACCGTCGTAATGATAAAGATTTTTTGGCGTTTAAACGATAAAAAATTCTTTTTTTTCGATGAACTGCACGTTTCTGATTAGTATTGGTAAGCCAAATCGCACAACCATACTTGATTTGTATTTGAAATTCGCAGAATGACAAATCATTTGAATCCCCTGCTTTTAAATGTAAAGATGCTCGAGATTTTTAATTTTATAACGAAAAGCGATATGTTTTAAAGAATCTCCATTAATTTTATAGTCAAATGACTTACATATGAAAATTGCCCAAGTAGTTCCCTTCTATTTAGTCTTATTTTTTCTTGCCGGATGTACCCATAAAAACGATAAATCCAATGCTAATTACAATGACCTTAATAAGTATCAAGAGTTTATTTCAGAGGTAAGTCACGGAATTATTTCCGCTAAAAGTGATGTAAGGGTTGTACTGAACCAGCCTATCGAATCATGGGACAATGGTGATGAACTTGATAGTGATTTACTTTTGGTGGCACCTAAAGTCAAGGGCAAAGTTGTTGCCCTGAATAATAGGACCATTGCGTTTTTACCGGAAGACGGCTTTAAACAAGATACTGAATACAAATTCACTTTGGTCTTAGAGGATATTATCAAAGATATTCCCAAAGAGCTTAAGACCTTAAGTTTTGGGATTAAAACAAAAAAACAGCAATTCAATGTTTATACAGAACCCTTACAGTCTTATTCTAAAGACAGGCAATTTATAAACGGGCAATTACGTAGTTCTGATGTCATGTTTTTGCAAACCGCAAAGGAGATTATTTCTATCATGCATCAAGGGACTGCCAAAAAAGTAAAGTTTGATGAAACTGTAAAAGAGGGTACGCAGTTCTATTTTAAGATTGATAGCATTCAGCGCTTTGACGAAGATTCACAACTTGAAATTTCTTGGGATGGATCCAATTATAATATTGACAGCTCAGGTAAAAATGCTATTAAAATTCCCGGCAAGAACAACTTTACAGTACTTGAAGCTATAGTGCAAACGGGTGAGGAACAAATTATCCTGATCAATTTTTCAGATCCTATTAAGAAAGGGCAAAATCTCAAAGGCCTGGTACTTTTAGAAGGGGCAGATACACCTAAGTTTTCCATAGATGGCAATACGCTCAAGGTGTACCCTAATAATGATTTAAAAGGTACGGCACAGCTTGAAGTTTTCGATGGTATAGAAAGTACCGACGGTTATAAACTTAAATCAAAATTTGAAGAACGTGTTGCTTTTGAGCAAATAAAGCCCGAGGTTCGGTTATTGTCCAATGGTACCCTATTACCATCCTCAAATAATCTTAAAATTAATTTTGAGACGGTTAACCTTAAGGCCATCAATGTTTCGGTTCTGAAGATTTATAAAGACAATATCCTCCAATTTTTACAGGGCAATAATATTGACGGTAATTACAATTTGCGCTCCGTGGGTCGCCCAATTGCCAAAAAGAAAATCGTTTTACAAAATCAATTGTCGAATGCCAATGGCAAATGGGCTGCCCATGCCATAGATTTAAAAACACTCATAACTCCTGATCCAGGTGCTATATATAGGGTTGAATTCGATTTAAAACCTGCATATAGTAGTTATAACTGTGATGCTACAAATTTTGAATTGGATGAGAAAGACAATGACAATTACGATGAAGAACAGGAGGATAGTTCTTGGGATGGAGTAGAGAATTATTACGATGACTATTACTACGATTACGATTGGAACGAACGTGAAAATCCTTGTAACAGCTCGTATTATTACAATAAGAAAATTGGGGTCAATATTTTGGCAAGTGATATTGGACTTACCATAAAAAAAGGAGTGAACAACAGTTATTTTATTGCTGTAAACAATGTTTTGAACACCAATCCTATTGCTGGGGCCAAGGTCACTTTCTACAATTACCAACAACAGCCGATTGGTGATGTTGTAACCGATGCCGGAGGCACTTCAATATTTGATGCTGATAAACCAGCTTACTTTGCCGTAGCTGAAAATAACGGACAAAAAACATACTTAAAACTCAACGATGGCAATGTGCTATCAGTGAGTAAGTTCAATGTGGCAGGCACACAATTGCAAAAGGGAATCAAAGGATTCATTTTTGCAGAACGTGGAGTATGGAGGCCTGGAGACCAAATTTACCTGTCTTTCTTATTGAATGACAATGCGAACAAACTACCGAAAGACCATCCGGTGAAGTTAGAATTGATGGATCCTTATAATAAAGTGGTTCAACGCAAGGTACAACGTTCGGCACTTAATAATTTTTATCATTTTGATATGAAGACTGATGAAAATGCCGCTACGGGAAATTGGTTGGCAAAGGTTTCTGTCGGAGGGGCAACTTTTACCAAAACCATTAAGATTGAGACTATAAAACCCAATCGTTTAAAGATTAAGACCACCTTTAAAGATGAAGTACTTTCGGGTACCACGCCCATCAAAGGAAGCCTCGAGGTAAAATGGTTGCATGGCGCTATTGCCAAAAATCTAAAAGCGGATATTACCGTAAAATTTAATCCACAAAAGACAAGCTTTGAAACGTACCCAAATTATGTTTTTGATGATCCAACTAGAGCTTTTTCTTCTGAAGAACAAGGTGTTTTTGATGGCAAAATCAATGCAGAGGGCAAGGTTGATTTTAATATGAACGCCCAACTGATGAATAAGGCACCAGGAATGTTAAAGGCAGCATTTATTACCAAAGTGTATGAAAATGGGGGTGATTTTAGCACCGATGTCTTTGTAAAACCCTATTCGCCTTACCAAACATATATTGGGTTAAATTCCCCAAAAGGAGATAAAACCCGCGGAATGCTCCTAACAGATACCAAACATCGTTTTGAAGTAGTTTCGGTTGATGAACAGGGAAGACCAAAAGCAACTAAGAACCTAAAGGTTACCATTCATAAGGTAAACTGGAGATGGTGGTGGGACACTTCTGCGGACAATCTCAGCAATTTTTCAAGTAGTAATTACCGTGAAAAGGTTTTTGAGCAAACCGTTAGCACAAATAATAAAGGAAAAGCAACATTTGATTTTGAACTAAAATACCCTGATTGGGGGCGATATTTGGTTCGTGTTGAAGATCCAAACGGAGGTCACGCAACTGGCAAGACTATTTATGTAGACTGGCCAGGATGGGCTGGCAAGTCAAGAAAAAATGACCCTTCAGCGGCGACAATGCTTGTATTTTCTTCGGATAAGGAGAAATACAATGTTAGGGAAACGGCCAAAATCACCTTCCCTAGTTCTGATGGTGGCAGGGCCTTGGTAACTATCGAAAATGGGAGTGAGGTATTAGAATCGCTCTGGGTTGAAACCATGAATGGCGAGACTAAGTTTGATTTGCCCATAAAAGAACTTTATACCCCAAATATATTTATTCACATTTCGCTATTGCAACCACACGCGACAACGCAGAATGATTCTCCAATTCGTTTATATGGTGTTGTACCCATATCGGTTGAAAACCCCAACACTAAATTACAACCGGTAATTGCCATGCCTGAGGTTTTACGACCCGAGGAGAAAATCACTATAAAAGTCTCTGAGGAAAATAAAAAGGCAATGACCTACAGTATTGCCATTGTTGATGAAGGGCTATTGGATTTGACCCGATTCAAAACCCCAGACCCTTGGAATACGTTTTATGCTAAGGAGGCTTTAGGTGTTAAAACATGGGATGTCTATGACGATATAATTGGTGCTTTTGGAGGTCGAATAGATCAGGTGTTTGCCATTGGTGGAGACGGTGAATTGGCTGGGGCCAAAAACAAAAAAGCCAATAGATTTGAACCCATGGTGGTTCATTTGGGACCCTTTGAATTGAAAGAAGGTCAGACCCGATCACATTCAATTAAAATACCAAAATATATTGGATCTGTACGTACAATGGTCGTTGCTGGGGAAAATGAAAGTGAAGCATATGGTAAGACTGAAAAAACCACACCAGTTCGTAAGCCTTTAATGGTATTGGCATCCTTGCCGAGAAAAATAACCCCAGGTGAAACGGTTATATTGCCAGTAACGGTTTTTGCAATGGAAAAGAAAGTGAAGAACGTTACCTTAAAGATTAAAAAGGATAAAGCGTTCACGCTTGAAGGAGGCGATACACAAACAATTTCATTTTCCCAACCTGATGAAAAAATGGTATACTTTCAATTAAAAGTTGCCGATTTTAATGGTATTGGAAAGGTTGTAGTAGAAGCTTCAGGCAATGGTGAAAATGCCTCTTTTGAAATACCTATTGATGTTGTAAATCCAAATCCGATGACCTCTATGGTTCAGGATATTATCCTAGATGCCAATGAAAGCAAGACGATTGACTTGGCAACTTTTGGAATAGCAGGAAGCAATTCTGCCGAAGTTGAGTTTTCAACCTTGCCACCGATGAATTTTAATGGTCGAATGAAATATTTGATACGCTATCCACATGGTTGTGTTGAACAAACAACCTCAGCAGCTTTTCCACAGCTATTTTTGTCAGCTATTTTTGATTTGGATAGTAATCAAAAAAGTAAAATACAAATGCATGTTGAAAATGCAATACAGCATTTAGGGGGATATCAACTTCCCAATGGAGGTTTTTCATATTGGCCAGGTGAAGGTCATGTCAATGATTGGGGTACTACGTTCGCAGGGCATTTCTTATTGGAAGCAGAAAAAAAGGGCTATGTGTTGCCAATCGGATTTAAATCGAATTGGATAAGCCATCAACAGCAAACGGCCAAACAATGGCGAAGTGGTTCGGGCAATTCAGATTTGGCACAGGCGTATCGCCTATATTCCTTGGCGCTTTCCGGTAATGCAGACATGGCTTCAATGAACAGATTACGTGAAAGCAAAATGCTCTCCAATGAATCAAAATACCGTTTGGCAGCAACTTATGCCTTGGTAGGGCAGGTACGAGTGGCAGAACAATTGCTGTCCAATACCTCATTGGATTTCAGTACCTATAAACACAATTACAATACTTATGGCTCTGAAAGTAGAAATAGGGCCATGGCACTGGAAACGTTGGTATTAATGAAAGATAAGGCAAAAGCCCAAAATATGGCCAAAACCGTTGCCGAGAGATTGAGTGAAAAAAGATGGATGAGTACTCAAAGTACAGCATATTGCCTATTGGCAATGGCCAAATTCGCGGAAATGGTTGGGGGCAAGGGGGTTAATGCTAAAATAACCGTTAATGGTACATCAGAAAACGTAAATACAGCGAAGTCTTTGGCAAATCGTGAGCTGAAAATCAAGGATGGAAGTAATAGTATCACATTAATGAATTCGGAACAGAATACACTTTATGTGAATGTTGTGAATAGCGGAATTTTACCTGTTGGGAAGGAAAAGGAAGTCCAGCGGAATCTTAAGTTGGGTACAGTTTATAAAGGAAGGGACGGTTCTCGGATCGATGTTTCCAAAATTATGCAGGGAACCGATTTTGTTGCTGAGGTAACCTTGACGAATACCACGGGCAACAGAATTAAGAATGTGGCTTTAATGGAAATTTTGCCTAGTGGATGGGAGATTGTGAATACCCGTTTTACCGATTTTGGGGATTTTGCACAAAATGAAGTTGACCATACTGATATTCGTGATGACCGCGCAAACTTCTATTTTGATTTGAAAAAGAATGAAACAAAAACGTTTAGGATATTATTGAATGCTTCGTACTTGGGAAAATATTATTTACCTGGGATTCAGGCTGAGGCTATGTATGATAATGATTACGAGGTAAGGTCAAAAGGAAGGTGGATAGATGTAATCCAATAATCTAAATGATCATATTTAAGTCTTATCGATAATATATAAAATTAAATGGGAACCCTTGTCTTCCTAGGCTCTAATACAGTGGAGTTCGAAACTTTACCTACCCATTCAATAGCACCTTCCAAGGAATTGAACCATCTAAGTTTGGTGTTAACGAACATTCGCTCTATCATCGCATTGAAAAAGCCTGTTTTGGAATAACTTATAATACCATAAGCCCTCAAATTATAACCAAATTTGTAGAATTTTTTCCAGTCTGTCGGAATGACCGAATAGTCGTGTACCCTATTTGAAATGTAGATGACATCCTTCCCATTGTTGTCGTATAGATTGGAGAGTTCCTCAGCAATTTGTTTACCGTGCTCGTTCCATGAAAACAATATATCTTCATGTATTTCCCCAACTATAAAAGTGTCAAAAAGGTAAAAATCACCGAAACTATAATTCCGCTCGTGAATTGCCTTGTAGTAATATGGCGTGTCCTTTAGTTTTTTCAAAATGCCCCCATTTCATTGTTCTCATTTACAAAAGAAGAAAACCTCACCCAATAATGCGGTTTTAATTCGTTCAATGGCCATTAAATCCTCTATAGTGTTAAAATCATTGACTTACAAGGAATTACCCACCATTTGATTATACGAATAATAGTACATTTTTTGAATCCAAAAGAAAGAATTCCCTGATTCACATGGCTCGTTCCTCTGTTATATTCAAATATTTTTGGCTTAGCTACAAGTTAGTTTAATTAGCTGATGAATGTAGCAACAAAAGCATCGTATTTTCGGAGTTGATCTTTGAATTAAAATAAGGGTTTGCCTCCCAAAATTTATGGTTTACATTTTATCATCATCGTGACTTATCAAATGCCGAAGTAAGCGTTGATCAACACAACTATTAATGCCAGCCTGTAATCCCGGTATTGAAATGGTATTTTTGTTGGTAACCTTAAGCCCTGAAAAATGAAAGGTAAATAAGTGTTTTAAAAAGTGCTAGCCCAGGATTTTATTCTTCTTTCACACTATTATCTTCCTTTCCTTTTAGCACTTTAGAAAAAACAAGCGCCCCAATTTCCTTTATGGGTTCATAGAGCACTGAATCTTCCAACGTTTCGCTCTTGACCAGGTTAATTGAAGAATTGGCCCGGTCAAAGAAAACCAGAAGTGCTCCAAG
This sequence comes from uncultured Maribacter sp., assembly GCA_965367725.1. Taxonomy (GTDB): domain Bacteria; phylum Bacteroidota; class Bacteroidia; order Flavobacteriales; family Flavobacteriaceae; genus Maribacter_A. The sequence continues at coordinate 16,767 of CBDUKE010000024.1, forward strand.
AATTACAGCTACTTTTAAAGCCCCAAAAATGGCTCCGGCTAATTTGTTGAGCAATCCCAACATGGCAAAATCAGCAATCTTGGTGAGGAATTTTCCAATAAGATGAACCACTAGAACTATGATAATAAAGGTGATAATAAAGGATGCTATATTTATATAGCGCTCATTCCATTCCATGTTTTTAGAAAGATAATCCCCAGCAATATAGGAGAAGTGTATAGCGCCGTATAACCCAGCTATCAAAGCGATAATCGAAGCAATTTCTACAAAGAGTCCATTTTTCAGCCCTTTATAAAGCCCGTATATAAGTAATAGACCTAAAACTATATCCAAAAAATTCATAGCAACTGTATTTGAACAAATATAGAACTTTGATTTGTACCTTTGAATTTGAAAAAAGAATATGTCAAGAGACTTACAATTAAAAGAACGATGGGAGGTTTTGGTTGAAAAACTATCGGCTCAATTTGCAGATGGTGATGCGTTGGAACTGGATGCCATTATCTACCTAATTGGTGTCCAAGAGTTGGGACAATATCATAAAATCTATAAAAAAGATGAAAAGCTAAATCTGATGCATATTGCTATATGCAGATTATTAGAACCTTATGGTTATTATGAATTTGATTTTTTTGATGAAGAGGGTTGGCCGCATTATACCATTAAGGAAGAATTGCCAGCTCTAAAAGCAGGCGAACAATCTGTACTAATGAAAGAAGCTATTGTCGGATATTTTTTAGAAAAGGAGTTTATAGTTTAAAAATGATGGTCATTCCTACAATCTCTGCTCAACTTTTTGGAGTAAGGCAGGAAACCAATACTTAAAAGCACTTATGAAACTTTCAAAACCCTATTACGCTGTAATCTTTACCAATACCAGGACGGATATTGAGCATGGCTATTCTGAAATGGCAAAACAGATGGAAGACCTAGCTAGACAACAACCAGGATTTTTGGACTTTGAAAGTGCTAGGGAGCATATCGGGATTTCGGTAAGTTACTGGGCTACATTGCAGGATATTGCCAATTGGAAGGCCAATACTGACCATATGGTTGCCCAGCAAAAAGGAATTTCTGATTGGTACAAATGGTATAAGGTTCGTATTTGTGTTGTAGAGCGTGAGTATGAATTCAAAAAATAAACAGACTCATATAAAAGAAGGACAATTTCTACACTTCATTAAAAGACACCCTAAAAAGTTGATTTTATTGGGTTGTTTTTTGATTGCCTATTATTTTTCATTACCTAAAAGCCTTTTCAATTTGCCAACAGCTACTGTTGTGGAAAGCAGCGATGGCCAATTATTGGGTGCCAGGATTGCTGAGGATGGGCAATGGCGATTTCCCCAAGTAGATAGTATTCCGTTCAAATTCAAAACTTGCCTATTGCAGTTTGAAGATGCCTATTTTTATAAGCATCCAGGTTTCAATCCGGTTTCAATGACCAAGGCCGTTGGTGCAAACATTAAGGCGGGAAAAGCGGTGCGAGGTGGAAGCACGATTACCCAGCAGGTAATTCGACTTTCAAGAAAAGGTCAGCGTCGTTCTTACTGGGAAAAGGCCATTGAATTGGTTTTGGCCACACGGCTTGAATTGCGAAGTTCCAAAGAAGATATTTTAAGACTATATGCAAGTCACGCTCCGTTCGGCGGTAATGTTGTTGGACTCGATGTGGCTGCATGGCGTTATTTCGGCTTACAAGCACATCAATTATCTTGGGCAGAATCGGCTACCTTAGCAGTCCTGCCAAATGCCCCTAGTCTGATTTATCCGGGCAAAAACCAAAAAAAATTATTGAACAAAAGGAACCGACTATTGCAGAAATTAATGGCGAACGGTATTTTGGATAGCACTACCTACGAATTGTCCCTTTTAGAGCGATTACCTCAAGAACCTTATGCGCTACCTCAAATAGCACCACACTTGGTTCAATATTTGGCACAGCGTCAAAAAGGGAAAAGAATCACTTCAACAATAGATAAAACCCTTCAAGCAAATGTAAATAGTATTGTTTCAAGACACCATCAGGAGTTAAGGCAGAATCAGGTACATAATGCGGCAGTATTGGTTTTAGATGTTAACACACGTGAGGTTTTATCATATGTTGGGAATACCAAATCAAGTAAAGAACATCAAAAAGATGTAGATATGGTTCGGGCCAACCGAAGTACAGGTAGCACAATCAAACCATTATTATATGCGGCCATGTTAGATGCCGGTGAACTGCTTCCCGATATGTTGGTGCCCGATGTTCCAACACAAATAGCGGGTTATACTCCTGAGAATTTCAGTGAGGATTATAGTGGCGCCGTTGAAGCGAAAAAGGCATTGGCGCGTTCACTTAATATTCCTGCAGTCCGTTTATTGCAAAAATATGGTTTGGAAAAATTTCGTGATCAACTAGACTTTTTCAAACTTAAAGGAGTGAATAAATCTGCGGATCATTATGGGCTAACCCTGATACTTGGTGGTGCAGAAAGTAGTCTTTGGGATTTGTGTAAAACATATGCTTCAATGGCGTCCACGATCAATCATTTTAACGCAACTTCGAGCGAATATTATACCGAAGAATTTATAAGTCCAACTTTAGTTTCAGGCCAGGAAGTTGGTTTTGGTAAAAAATCCACCGAAAAAACAATTTTCGATGCAGGTAGTATCTACCTCACTTTTGAGGCAATGAAAGAGGTCAACCGTCCTGAGGGTAATGAATCATGGGAGTTCTTTGATGGCAGTAAGCAAATTGCCTGGAAAACAGGTACCAGTTTTGGCAATAAGGATGCGTGGGCCATTGGAATAACAAAAGATTATGTAGTAGGTGTTTGGGTGGGCAATGCAGATGGTGAGGGTAGGCCAAATGTTACGGGGGTGTCAAGTGCTGCACCTATTCTTTTTGATGTTTTTGATGTGCTTCCCACATCAGATTGGTTCGCTAAACCATTGGATGAATTTGTTGAAATTGAGGTTTGTAAATCAAGTGGTTATTTGGCAAGCGATATTTGCCCAACCAAAATAGTTACAATACCAAAAAAGAACAAGTACGTATCGGTCTGTAGGTATCATCAATTCGTACATTTAGACGAGTTAAAACAATTCAGGGTCAATTCTTCCTGTGCCGATGTTACCAGTGCCATTAATGAATCTTGGTTTGTACTTCCTCCCTTAATGGAGTTTTATTATAAAAAGAATCATCCAACTTATAAAGATTTACCACCTTATCGTTCGGGTTGTAATACCATGACAGAATCATCTATGGAGTTTATTTATCCAAAAAATGGAAGTAGAATTAGTTTGACCAAGAATTTCGAGGGTACTATAAATGAATTGGTCTTGAAGTTGGTCCATACAAAACCTGAAACCCAGGTATATTGGTATTTAGATGAAATGTTCATTGATCAAACCTCAAATTTCCATGAATTGGGTATTGTTCCCTCAATCGGAAAACATATAATAACGGCGGTTGATGTGTTGGGAAATGAAGCCGTAATCACTATTCAAATAGAGTAGAAACAATGTTTTGATTAAGTAGGTTTAAACCCTATCTTTAATACCTTATCCTTTAATTATGTCAAAGCAATATATCATTTCCCTAGATCAAGGAACTACGAGCTCGAGAGCTTTATTGGTTGATCAGGATGGCGCCATCGTGCATATGGTGCAACAAGAATTCAAACAGATTTTTCCAAAGCCAGGTTGGGTAGAACATGATCCCAAAGAAATTTTGGAATCACAACTACATGTATTACATGAATTGGTCAAAAAGGGGAATGTTGATGTATCTGATATCAAGGCCATCGGAATTACCAACCAACGTGAAACTACCGTGGTTTGGGACAAAAACACCGGTGAACCCATTTATAATGCCATCGTTTGGCAAGATAAACGAACTGCAGATATCTGTGAACACCTAAAAAAAATAGGCTTAATAGAACATGTAAAGATGACCACGGGTCTTGTGATTGACTCTTATTTTTCTGGAACCAAGGTCAAATGGATATTGGACAACGTTGAAGGTGCTAGAGAAAAAGCTGAAAAAGGCGATTTATTAATGGGAACCGTTGATACTTGGTTGGTATGGAATATGACGAAGAGAGCCAATCATGTCACCGATTATACCAATGCCTCACGAACTATGATATTTGACATTACCAAATTGTCATGGGATGAAAAGTTATTGAATGAATTGGGCATTCCCAAAAACATGCTTCCAGAAGTTAAGCCATCCGCACATCATTTTGGGGATTATGAATTGAATGGAAAAACCATTCCAATTGCCGGTATTGCGGGCGACCAACAAGCAGCACTTTTTGGCCAAGGTTGTTTCGAAAAAGGAACTGCTAAAAACACCTACGGGACGGGTTGTTTTATGTTGATGAATACCGGTGAAAAACCACAGTTTTCAGATAATGGACTGTTGACTACGATTGCCTACGGATTGAATGGAAAGGTGAATTATGCCTTTGAAGGCAGTATTTTCATTGCCGGAGCTGCTATTCAATGGTTGCGGGACGGACTAGAAATTATTAAGGATGCCAAGGAGACCGAAGCATTGGCAAATGCTATACCAGGCGATAGTTCTGTATACGTTGTGCCTGCATTTGCAGGTTTAGGAGCGCCGTATTGGGATATGTATGCCCGAGGGGCCATTTTCGGGTTGACCCGTGATACAGGCAAAGCGCATTTGGCGAAAGCAACCTTAGAGTCTTTGGCTTACCAGACTAAGGATATCCTCAATGCAATGGAAGAGGATTCAGGAGTAGCATTACAAAACCTGAAAGTAGATGGTGGTGCTTGTGCCAATAATTATTTAATGCAATTTCAGGCCGATATTTTAGGTACTGAGGTCCATAGACCAAAGGTCATCGAATCTACTGCAATGGGGGCGGCATTTTTGGCGGGAATCCAAGTCGGATTATGGACGCAAGAAGATATTGATCAAAGCAGACCCATGGACCGGATTTTTAAACCCACTTTTGATAGGGTCAAAAGAAAACATTTATACAAAAAATGGAAAAAGGCAATTGAACGAACCAAAGGTTGGGAAGAGAATTAATATCCAATTTAAAGTAACACATTCATGAAGAATAATATCAGATTTTCAAATCTAGATAGAACAAAAACAATTCAGGAACTTTCCAAAGAATCCTATGACCTCATTGTTATTGGAGGCGGTATTACAGGCGGAGGTATTGCTTTGGATGCTGCTTCACGGGGTTTAAAAGTAGCCTTGGTCGAAAAGGGTGACTTTGCTTCGGGTACCAGTAGTAAATCCACTAAATTGATTCATGGGGGATTGCGTTATTTAAAACAATTCGATTTTTGGTTGGTCAAAGAGGTGGGTTCTGAACGTGCCATTGTACATAGATTGGCGCCGCATTTGGTAATTCCTGAAAAAATGCTGCTCCCACTTATAGAAAATGGGTCATATGGCAAATGGCTGACTTCAATAGGTCTTAAGGTTTATGATATTTTGGCCCAGGTTACAGGGGATGACAAGCGCAAAATGTTGGAGAAAAAAGAGGCCTTGAAATTGGAACCTCTTTTGCCTAAAAAGATTTTGAAAGGAGCGGGTTATTACGCTGAGTATAGAACCGATGACGCTCGTTTGACGATAGAAACCATTAAAACCAGTTTACAACATGGTGCAAAAGCTTTAAATTATGCTGAGGTCACTGATTTTATCTATGATGACAATAAAGTGGCAGGGGTCATCGTGAACGATGTGCTTTCAGGGAAATCTTTTGAATTAAAATCTAAATATGTAATAAGTGCTGCCGGACCATGGGTTGACGAACTACGTAGTGTAAACAATTCCAAAAAAGGGAAACGCTTACATTTAACCAAAGGTGTACATTTAGTATTTCCACATGAAAAATTACCTATCAAGCAATCGGTTTATTTTGATATCCCAGATGGGCGAATGATGTTTGCCATTCCTAGAGGGAATATTACTTATGTAGGAACTACCGATACGAACTATGTTAATGATAAAGACCATGTGAAAATTGATTTGGCAGATGCTATCTACTTGATTTCGGCGGTGAATAATATGTTTCCCAAGATTAACTTGGAAATGGAAGATATTGTTTCTTCTTGGGCAGGGTTGCGGCCATTGATTCATGAGGAAGGAAAGTCTGCGTCGGAGCTTTCTCGAAAAGACGAAATTTTTACTTCTGACACAGGTCTTATTAGTATGGCTGGAGGTAAACTTACAGGGTATCGAAAAATGGCAGAGCGAGTAGTAAACCGTATTGCCAAAAAAATGGATGAAGATTATGATGTTGAAATTAAAGATAGCATTACAGAAGAGATTCCATTATGTGGAAGTGATTTCAAGAAGTTTAAACATGTAAAAAAATACATCAATGAAATTTATGATCGCATAAAGGATGATGGTTTTACCAAGTACAACGCTTGGTTTTTGGTTACCAATTATGGTATTCAAACAGAAACCATATTGGCATATTACTCGAAACAAAAAGGGGATAACAACGAAATTCGAATGGCCCTGGCCGAACTTCGTTTTGGTATTGATTTCGAGATGGTTCAAAACCCAATGGATTTCTTTATTAGACGAACTGGCCGTCTTTATTTTGACATTGATAGTGTTCGTAACCTTATGGATCCCGTATTGGAAGAATTCAAAAAAATATATAAAGTTGATGATGGCCAACTTGTTAGTTGGAAAGAAGATTTGAATATTCAAATAAAGGAACATTCAGAATTTTCTATGGACAGGGTTTAGTCAATTTTATGGGTCAATTCGGCAAAGGTATGTTTGGCATTTTTACCTAGATAGAGCACATCATAAACGGCATCTATAATTGGGGTTCTTACTTGGCTTTTGAATTTTGCCTTTTGCTCATAGGCACTTTTGGTCGCGTAATAACCTTCGGCAACCATGCTCATTTCCATTTGGGCACTTTTAACGGTATATCCCTTACCGATCATATTGCCAAACATGCGATTACGGCTAAAAGTAGAGTATCCGGTAACCAATAAATCACCTAGATAAGCAGAATTATTGATGTTTCGTTTCATTTTATGCACCCGTTTAATATATCGATTCATTTCACGAATGCTGTTACTCATAAGTACACTTTGAAAATTATCTCCATATCCCAATCCGTGATAAATACCTGCGGCAATAGCATAGATGTTCTTTAACATGGCAGCATATTCAGTTCCGATGATATCATCTGAAATTTTAGTCTTAATGTAGTTGCTCTTCAAATTATTGGCGACCAATTCAGCTTTTTCCTGATCTGCACATGCAATGGTAAGATATGATAGACGCTCTAAGGCAACCTCTTCAGCATGGCAAGGACCGGTGATAACTCCGATATTCTCAAAAGGAATTTTATGAATATCATGAAAATGTTCCCCAACAATCAATCCTGTTTCGGGTACGATGCCTTTTATAGCAGAAAAAATAATCTTGTCCGTTAAGGAGGCCGTTAATTTTTTTAACTCAGCATCAAGAAAAGCCGATGGGATTGCGAATATGAGTACATCATTGTTTTCGACTGCGTAATCCAATTTGGTAGTTAAATCCAATTGAACAGGATTAAACTCAACTGAGCTTAAATAATTTGGATTATGTTTTTGTGTTCTTATGTGCTCTACAGCAGCTTCATTTCGCATATACCAGGTAACCTTAGAAAGGTTTTCTGTTAACATTTTCACTATAGCTGTGGCCCAACTGCCACCGCCCAATACAGCGAATTTCAATTCTTTGTTCATTCCAATAGTTTAATCACATCAAATGTATATAAATTAGAACAATGCATTACTTACTGATAATCAGATAATTACAAATAGTGGCATGGTGCTTGTTTTATATATGCTCAATGCAAACACATAAATTATGAAATGTGCCATGAAATTTTTGGATATTCCTTGAAATGCAATTTGGCGAATAGTATCTGAAATTTAATAATCAATAAAACAGCAACAGATGAAAGCGATAAAACTACACTTAGGACTCTTACTTATGGGAACCTTAATGACTTCTTGTTATACAGAGGTCATCCTGGATGATGCATTTATCGAGGATTCAAATATCAATACAGATCAGGTGTTACAATCATACGACCTTTGGTATGTAGATATCAATGCAACAAAAGGCAATGGCGAGATTCCGTTTTTGCAAAGGGCGTTTACGATTTCATTTGATTATGGAAAGGTTTATGCAAATAACAATATAGTTGGTATTGGTAAAACAGGGAATGGTTTTGGCATTGATGTCGGATACTATGAACCTTTGAGGGGTTCAATAGAGATTGATCATGATGTAGATGGTTTATGGCTTTTAGATGTGTATGCAGTGAATGGTAGCACTATTGAATTGTATGATAAATCGTCAAATACATCGTATTACCTAAAAGGGTACCAGCTTAATAATTTTGATTTTGATATGGTTTTTTATGATAACATTCATTATTTCTTGCAGGAATATGATGCTTGGGAAAAGACCTTTACCAGTGAAGAAGGAGCAATCAATGATTTTGATGATGAGAACTTCCTGCAGTTTCTTTCTGCCAATGATGGTGACTTCTTTAGATCTTCAATTGATCAAACAGGAACCTCGGTAAGTAATCTTGTGTGGGATTTTGAAGGAGATTATGTTGTTTTTGATGTAGAAAACGATGAAACGCTTAAAACTTTAACACTGTCCTACGACTTTATGGGCAATGATTATTTTGAGCTTTACGTTATTAATGATAGTACTATTGAACTATATCACCCTAGTAGTGAAACTGTTTATGAATTTCACGGAAGGGGATATCAGCAGTATTTGAAATCGGGAAAAGGTTCGGTTGAAAAGAAAAGAAAGAAAACTTCGAATCCTGTAATGAAGGTTAAGAGAGGTAGAAAATAAATAAAAATTCAGAGACTGTCATACTGAGCGCAGTCGAAATAAAGATTTTTTTGGTTGGTTATTTAGTTAGAAACCGCCCCGACATTTAAAGTTGGGGCGGTTTTTTTATTGCGGTATTGGATTGCTACTTTCTTATTATTTTAAAATGGTCCAGTTTTATGTCATCAAGCCCTTTGTTATCAAATGGGTATTCCAAATGATCTTGTATGTTGTACAGGGAAATTAGTATGAATTCTGTAAGAATTACAACAAAATAAACGGCTGCATGATTATAATTTTGACCAATATTGAAAATTATTGTCGGGGTATAAATTATTGGAAATATATAGATAAATACTTTGCAATAGGCCTTGAGGCTTATGGGAGTTCTATGAACGTGAATGGCATGTAGATTGTCTATTGCTTCATGTAAATCATTCATGTATTTGAATATTCTATCTTTTAATTTTGTAGAAATCATTCCGTTTTTTGCAAGAATAAAATCGTAAACCTTTTCTATTTCATCATCCAGATCTTTAATTTCTCCATTCTGAATTTTAAGACTTGCAAAGGTTTTATCCCCTATATCCTTTAGTATCAATTCCAAGCTATTTTTTTCTTCTATCGTTAAATTGCTGGTACTCGTAAAATAGTAGAGTGTTTTCATGGCACTCCTAAATTGGCTCAAGTGTTCTAGAGCTTTTTCTCTTCTCCGAAAAGAACCTCGGATCGTAAAAACCAATGGAAAAATAATAGCAATACTTAACAATGTAAGATCAACATTGAAAAATATTTTGTACTCATAACACAAAAAAACAGTTAATCCCGATACAATGATCACGATTAGAGTTCTATAATTTAAGGTGGCTAAATATAGTTTAATAACAAGATTTTTAATACATTAGAGGATAAAGTTAACCGATTATGGGTAATAACCAAATAATTATTAAACTCCTTCTTTTTTATTTTTTATGCATCCCGTCTTGTTTTGCCCAGCAAAAAAAGGAAGATAAAAAAATCGGAAAAGTCTCTAAGCTCTTCGCCAGCGATAGCGTGGTTCATCTAAAAATGAATTATGCAAACAAGGTTATCAGAAAAAGTACAAATGATAGTACATATTTAAATTTGGATTTGGAGTATCAATTGGGAAGTGATGCTTGGAAAAGCATTCCGGTCAAAATTCGTTCTCGCGGCAATAACAGGCTTAAGAACTGCTATTTTGCCCCGATAAAAATGAAAATAAAAAAAGAAGACTACAAAGGCACTTTATTTAAAGGGAATAAAAAGTTAAAATTGGTATTGCCTTGTCTTACTGAAAGAGACAGAAATGATTATTTGTTAAAGGAATTTCTGGCATATAAGCTATATGAGTTGGTTTCACCCTATCATTATAAGACCAGGCTCTTGGATATAACACTAACCGAACCTAAAGGAAAGAACTTCAAAGAACATAAAATAAAAGGGTTTTTTATTGAGGATATCAAAAAAGTGGCCGATCGGCATGGCGGTAAGGTTTTAAAAAGAAATGTACACCCAATGCAGCAGGATGCGTTGTGTTCTGTTCAAAATGCATTTTTTCAATTTATGATCGGAAATACTGATTTTTCAACGGCCTATCAACATAATGAAAAATTATTGTTTGTGAATAATAGTTCAGTGCCTGTGCCTTATGATTTTGATATGTCCGGTTTATGCAATACCAGCTATTCAGTAGTTTCGCAAGTAGGCAGCGATGTATTGCCGATTACTGAAGTTACCCAAAGAATGTATAGAGGGTTTAAAAGGGATAATGAAGTGATGCTCGAGGTGAGAAATCAGTTTTTAGAGAACAAAACAAAAATGCTTGCAATTATTGATGCACAAAAGATTCATTTTGAAAACCCAAAAGCATACATACGATGTACTTCGTATATTAATGATTTTTTCGATGTACTGGCCGATGACTCTAAGTTTAAAAAAGAAATTTTAAATCGTGCTAGAACAAAATAACTATTCACCTCCTAAATAGATTTTAATCAAATAATTCACTCAAAGGCTTTCCTTGAACAGCACTTGGTAGTTGTAAGTTCAAGAACATTGCTAGGCTTGGGGTAATATCTATGGGGTTTACACTTCGAACCGACGCTCCATGCGGAATTCCCATTCCCATCCATAATAAAGGCACATGCGTATCGTAGCTGTATCCTGAACCATGAACGGTACCTTTTACCCTTTCAACTGCCATTTGTGAATTTGAATGAATAATGGTCCCCGAGTTATAAGTAAGTAAAACATCCCCTGATCTTTTTGGGTGATAACCGTTTTGTATGGTTTTCCTTAGCCCTTCTTCATAGGTTTGGGTTTGGAGATTATGTGCCGTAAGGGCTAGATAAACCCCTTCTTGGGTCATTAAAAAATCAGCAACTTCCTGCTGTATAACGGGCAATAATAATTTTTTTTCATCTATTGTGTTCTTATTCAGATAAACTTGGTTCCCGTCAAAATTCTCTATCCATGAGCCTTCACCATATTTTGCTACCAAAAATAAGTTTAGTTTATGGTTGTATTGGCCTATCCGTGCAATATCACCATCAAGTTTATTTTCTTTAAGATAAGATACCACGGGTATAGCTGCATGGTCAGAAGTTAGGAAGAGTAAATAATTATTTTTCCCTACTTTAGAATCAAGTGCGGCAAAAAGTTCACCAAGATTTTTGTCCAGGCGCAGATAAATATCTTCCATTTCCACAGATTGTGGCCCAAAAGTATGTCCGATTACATCTGTAATCGAATAGCTTACATTCAATATATCCGGATATTCATCGACCCCTAATTCTTCGTTTTCAATTGCAGCAATAGCAAATTCGGTCAGCAAAGAGTTTCCCGCTGGGGATGCTAAAAGCAGATTATATTCTGACGACCCACTGGCTTTAACTTTTTCGCGCATGGTTTTAAAATCATATGGAAATGTAGGACTCGACTTACCACCTAAGGAAGGCTCATATTTGTTATCGTCAGGGGAACTCGCAGTGTAGGTAGAAAGCGGATATAAAGTGTTCCAGGATTGGTTGAGATAAGCGTCGGGTTTTCCCAATTCATTAAACTTGGAAACCCATTTGGGTACTTTTTTCATGTAAAAAGAACTACTTACAAAATAACCGGGACTAGATTCCCAATCGTACCAATAGGCGGCATTGGCAGACTTTCCTCCTGGTAATATCGCCGCCCTATCTTTTATGGAAACACTAACCACCTTAGATTTGAATTTACTCCTTAGCCTCAACTCGTCCGTTATTGTAGTGGCAATTAGATTTATTGGAGAAACACCATTAGGATTCTCCTCTACAGAACCGACAATTTTTTCGCTGATGTCGCTGACATTACCCACATAATTACCCAATGCCCTGAAATACCAACTATTCCCGATAATACCGTGATAGGCAGGCGTGGTTCCCGTATAAATTGAAGCATGCCCAGGGGCAGTTTCCGATGGAATATAATTAACATTTGCGTTCTTAAAATTGAAGCCTTCTTTTATCAACCTATTAAAACCGGTCTCGCCATATCTGGGCTGATATTTATACAATTGGTCAAACCCCATTTGATCAACAATAATCCCAACAACCAATTTTGGTTTACTCGAATCCTGGGCCAAACCAGAGTAAGAATAGCCGATGAATAAAAGAAGAAATAAATAATGTACTTTGCGCATAATGATTTTCATTACAATATTTGTTATTAGTCAAAAAAATAAAATTTCCATTTTATTGGATTACCTCACAAGATAAAAATTAGCATCGAAAAGGACCTCCCTATTAAGGCATTATTTTTATATGGACGTTTCATTATCCTATGTTTATCTTGGTCCCATTAGTTTTATATCAAATTTGAGGCCAGTTTCTTTTTAAATTCAGAAGGATTCTCATTTGTAACTTTTTTAAATGTCCTATTAAAATAAGACAGGCTTTCAAATCCGCATTCATAACAGGTTTCCCCAACATTTTTTCCGGCCAATAATAACCTTTTAGCCTGGCTGATCTTATATTGATTTAAAAAACCAACAAAGGTATTCCCAGTAGCTTTCTTAAAATACCTACAGAAAGCTTCTTTACCCAAATTACATTCTGAGGCTATTTCATCGATATTAATTTTCCTATGGTAGTTCTCATCGATAAAGGCATAAATATGGCGTAATCTTTCCTGTTCCTTTTTGTTGTATTTATTAATGAAGGGTTGGTCATGTAGCAATTCAAAATCTGGACTTAATGCCAAAACCCTCAAAATCTGTATGGTTTCCATAAAAATATCAAATGAAGAAAGGGTATGAAGCTTTTTCAATCGGTTTCCTACTATTCTTTTGGTTTCCCCAGTAAAGGCAATGCCGAGGGCAGATCTTTCAAAAAGTTCCATTATTCCTGAAAGTTCGGGTATTTCTCCAAGAACCATATTCTTAAAAAAAGGTTTAATGTGCAAGACCTCCTTTTTATAGTCTGTTTGTACACCATAGTCAAAGTTCAAGTGTGGAATATTGGAACCTATGAAAACCAAATCGCTATCTTGATAGGTAGAAATATGGTCACCCACATGGCGGGTGGCACTTGCACCTTCAACGTAGACCAATTCAAATTCGGGATGAAAATGCCAGTAGAACAAATTGTTCAATCTTGGATTATGCAAAAGTCGAAAAGGACTTTTACTGTCCGAATTATACGTTTCTAACTGAATTTTCATCTTTAAATTTAACTAAATTGTACAGATAAGATCAAAAATACGAGGTAAAAATCAATATAGTTCAAATAATGGTCAATATTGCGGTTGAGTTGTTATAAGCTGATTCCTAGTTTTACATTATCAATTCAACTAGAAAACAAAAATCATGGAAAAAGGCGAAACGAAATTAGAGATGGCCAATAAGGCCCATGAGGAAATTCCTGGTAACCCTTCAACCGCAACCAGTAGTAAATTAAGTTTGAATGACCGATCTAATGGAAAACCTTTAAGGGTTATGAGTGAAGAAGATTGGGCGTTCTGGATGCATAATGGTTATATCGTCATAAAAAATGCCGTTCCTAAAGAGCAAGCACAAAGAACGGCAGATTTTCTTTGGGAATTTGAGGAAAAAGATCCTAAAAATCCAGAATCTTGGTATGCGCCGCCAAGAGCTGAGATGAAAATGAAAGAGCTTACAGGTACGGGAATGGTTGAGGTTTATAATAACCAGCATTTATGGAACAATAGACAAATGCAACGTGTTTATGATGCCTTTGCAGATGTATGGGGTACTGAAAAACTCTGGGTAACCATTGATCGCGCTAATTTGAATTTTCCGAACAGGCCCGGTCATGAACAAAAAGGATTTATTCATTGGGATTATGACCCAGAGACTAGACCACAAAATGTACAGGGGGTATTAGCCTTGGCCGACCAGACCGATGAAAATATGGGCGGATTTCAATGTATTCCCTGGCTTTACAGAAATTACGATTCTTGGAAATTATCGCAACCTGAAGATCGGGATCGTTTTCAACCGGATATTTCTGGAATAGCGGACAAAATTGTAAAAGTAAAATTAGAGGCTGGGGATTTGCTTATCTTCAATAGTACTGAGCCCCACGGAATACGCCCTAATAAATCAGAGGATAAAATTCGAATTGCCCAATACATTTCCATGATGCCGGCTGAAGAGGAGAATGAGGAATTGAAACAATGGCGTATTAATTCCTGGAAAAACAGAATTGCCCCGGAAGGTTATGCGTTTCCGGGTGACCCTCGAAATTGGGAACAAGAGAAGTATGAAACTGCCAAATTATCTCCCCTCGGTGAGAAATTGTTGGGTCTAAAGCCGTGGTAAGTTCTCAAATCCCTAATAATTAGTTGTTATAGAGTCATACCAAATTTTTAATGCTATTTTTGCGCCCTTAAATTCCTGGGTGTGAAAAAGTATTTAAATATATTCGATTTTAAGCAGAAGGTTGATTATAAAACTGAAATTTTATCAGGTCTTACAGTAGCTTTGGCCTTAGTGCCAGAGGCCATTGCCTTTGCCTTGATCCCTGGGTTTTCACCCTTAACAGGTTTATATGCCGCCTTTGTGCTGGCCTTGATAACCTCAATTTTTGGGGGTAGACCAGGTATGATATCTGGAGCCACTGGAGCAGTTGCTGTAATTTTTATTGGCTTGATAGTGCAGCTTAAAAATACTTTTCCGGGTATTGAACCAGAAACCATCTTGCATTATGTTTTTGCCACGGTAATCATAGCTGGGTTGTTACAAATGGCAGCTGGGTTTTTACGTTTGGGAAAATTCATTCGTTTGGTACCCCATCCTGTTATGTTCGGATTCGTAAACGGCCTCGCCATTATCATTTT
Source organism: uncultured Maribacter sp. (assembly GCA_965367725.1). GTDB lineage: Bacteria > Bacteroidota > Bacteroidia > Flavobacteriales > Flavobacteriaceae > Maribacter_A. The sequence continues at coordinate 31,972 of CBDUKE010000024.1, forward strand.
TATGGCCCAGTTCCCTAATTTCTACCAAAAGGGCACCGATGAACTATTGACCGGGGCACCATTTTATACGATGTTGGGACTTACTTTGTTGACTATGTTGATCATCTGGGGATTCCCAAAATTGACAAGGGCTATACCATCTTCCCTATTAGCAATTGTGGTTGTTTCGGGGATTGTAATTGGGTTTGGGGTTGACACGCTTACCGTAGCAGACACTATGAAGGAAGGGCAGACCATTCAAGGAGGCTTTCCACCACTATCAATCCCCGAAATTCCATTTACTTGGGAAACACTGAAAATTATTTTTCCTTTCTCGGTCATTGTCGCTGTAGTAGGGTTGACTGAAAGCCTTCTTACATTGAACATTATTGACGAAATAACCGATACACGTGGTAGGAGTAACAAGGAATGTGTGGCACAGGGAACGGCCAATATCCTTTCTGGATTTTTATCTGGAATGGGAGGTTGTGCCATGATTGGTCAAAGTCTGATCAACACCTCTTCTGGGGCCCGTGCCCGATTGTCCGGAATCACTGCAGCGGTAATGCTGTTGGTTTTTATCATGTTCGGTTCAAGTTTAATTGAGCAGTTACCTATGGCGGCCTTGGTAGGGTTAATGTTCATGGTGGCCATTGGCACTTTCGAATGGGCCAGTTTTAAAACCTTTCGGAAAATGCCGAACTCCGATGTTATTGTAATGGTCTTGGTTACCTTGATAACCGCTATTACCCATAACTTGGCCATCGCCGTACTGTTCGGGGTCATTATCTCTGCCTTGGCCTATTCTTGGGAGAACGCAAAGCGTATTAGAGCCAGAAAATATATCGATGAAGATGGGGTAAAGCATTATGAAATATTCGGACCCTTATTCTTTGGTTCTACGACTTTATTCAATGAAAAATTTGATGTGCAAGGTGATCCGGATGAAGTAATCATCGATTTTCAGGAAAGTCGAGTGGCCGATATGTCGGGTATCGAAGCCTTGAACAAACTTACTGAACGCTATGCCAAGGCTGGGAAAAAGATACATTTAAAGCACTTAAGTAAAGATTGCAGGCAGCTTTTACATGCTGCTGATGATATCATTGATGTGAATGTATTGGAAGATCCTACGTACAAGGTTATGGTTGACAGGCTTTAAAATTTCACCTATATCATAAGGGATGATATCAATTAAGG
>CBDUKE010000025.1:0-32757 GCA_965367725.1 uncultured Maribacter sp.
CTCGTTTTCCAATGCGTTTATAAGTGATGTGTCTTTCATATTCAAGTTCAAGTTCGTAATTGAAAGTTTTCAATTCATTTTTAGGTATGCAGACCACATTCCCGGTTTTCCAAAACCTTTGTGGGGTCAAAATAGGTATGTTCGTTGGGTAGGTTTCTTTCTTCAAGGTACATATCCAATTGGCCGTCGCTCCAATGGTAAAAAGGGCTCACTTTGAGAACACCATCCTTGCTTACACTCAAAATATCAAGCGTATCCCTTAAGGCAGTTTGTCCTTTTCTTAGATTTGTGAACCATACATCAGGTTTCATTTCAGACATTGCCCTTTTAAAAGGCTCCAATTTTACTTGTTCTGTGAATTCAGCATGATTTGGATCGTCTATTCCCGGAATACCCAGGACAACATCGCGATGCGCCGATGTCTGTTTGGGAACAAACAACTTTACATTCAATCCCAATGTGGTTATCAATTCCTCGGCATGCTTATAGGTTTGAAGGGTATTGTAACCCGTATCACACCAAACAACCGGAATGGTTTTCCGTACTTCAGTAACAGCATTTAGAATGGCCACCTCATAAGGTCTGAAATTTGTGGTGACAACAGGGTTTTTACCAAATTTAATAGCCCAGGAAATGATTTCCTCTGGTGGTATTCCCTTGAACTGAATATTTAGCTTTTTTATTTGTTCTTCAGTAAAATCCATTTTCAAATTTTTACAATTTATTTTCAACTATTTTCCCCAACTCACTAGATTCCATACTCTTTCATGAAAAAAGTATAAAACCATTTTGGTTAAAAAATCGATTGAGGCTATTGAAGCGGCTAAAGCTATTTTACCCGTTAGCAAGTAAGATATTACTAAAGTATCCAAGGTACCCACAACTCTCCAGCTTAAGGCCTTAGCTATACTGCGTATTGGTTTTTCCGATTTTTTATCAGTATTATAATCGCTTTTGGTCGCCTTTTTATTTAAAATAAGTTGGTCTGCAATCATTATAATAAATTTTATTCTTTACCCTACTGTTTTAATAGAGTAAGCAAAAATAGGTTTATATTCCACATAGAAGCGTTAAAAAACATTTAAATGCCTTTTTACCCTATGGTTTTAATAGATTACTGATTTTTGGAAGTTCTAATTGAAGAATATTTGATCAATCAACATAAACCATGTCGATTTTAAGACCATAGGGTCTTAAGCATATAAAGATTATAGTGGGAAAAGCTATTTAATTAAATCTGCCAGGGTATTTTTTCTATAAATTTTTAAAGCACTATCTCTAACCTGAAGCATTAATTTATGCACAGAACATGTATTCTCATCTGGACAGTCATCGCATTTTTCGTAGAAATTCAAACTAACACAAGGCACCATTGCAATAGGGCCTTCAAGAATTCGCATAACATCGGTCAAGAGAACATCCTTGGGTTGTTTTATAAGATAGTATCCACCACCTTTGCCCTTTTTAGAACCAAGAAGTCCTGATTTGCGCAGCGTCAATAAAATACTTTCCAAAAATTTTTGTGAAATATTCTCATGCCTAGCGACTTCGGCTATAGGAACAGGCTGTCTGTCTTTTTGTGAAGCTAAATAACTCAGTGCCTTTAAACCGTATTTTGTCTTTTTGGAGAGCATAAGGCGAAGATAGGGAAAATAAATATTTAGAACTGTTGGGCTTTTAAATCCCTTGAGGTCTCTTATCCGAGCGCCTGATCAATATCCTGTATAATATCCTCAATATGTTCCAGACCAACAGATATTCTTACCGAACCATCCGTAATACCAACAGCTTGCCTATCTTCATTAGATAATTTGCTATGGGTCGTTGATGCCGGATGCGTAATGATGCTTCTTGAATCCCCTAAATTGGCAGATAACGAGAGTAACTTAATCGCATCGAAAAACTTACGCCCTTCTTCCAAACCGCCCTTTACCTCAAAGGCAACCACACAGCCCCCGGCTTTCATTTGCTTTTTGGCAATTTCATATTTAGGATGCGATTTCAGAAATGGATATTTGACCCAGTTGACTTTTTGATGTTGCTCCAAATACTCGGCCAACTTCAAGGCATTCTCACAATGCCTATCTACACGAACGGCCAAGGTCTCCAAACTTTTGGATAATACCCATGCATTAAAAGGGGAAAGTGCAGGGCCTGTTATTCGGGAAAAGCGATATATCTTATCTATCAAATCCCTACTGCCAACTGTGATTCCTGCCAAGACCCTTCCCTGGCCATCCATTAACTTCGTGCCCGAATGAATCACCAAATCCGCCCCAAACTTTATAGGCTGTTGTAAATATGGCGATGCAAAGCAATTATCAATAATCAATATCAGGTTGTGTCTTTTGGCAATTTTGCCCAGTGCTTCCAAATCCAATATATCAACTCCTGGATTGGTTGGCGATTCTGCATAAATGATTTTTGTGTTGGGAGTGACCAATTCATCAATGGACTCCAACTCATCAATCTTAAAAAAACTATGGGTAATATTCCATTTGGGAAAAAAGTTGGTGAACAGGCTATGGGTAGAACCAAAAACACTTCTTGCTGATATAATATGATCACCACTATCCAATAAGGCCGCAAAAGTTGAAAACACCGCTGCCATACCAGATGCAAATGCAAACCCATCCTCGGCACCTTCCATTTTGCATACCTTGTCAATAAACTCCGATGAGTTAGGGTTTGAATAGCGGGAATAAATATTCCTATCCTTTTCCTCAGCGAATGAAGCACGCATATCTTCTGCATCCTCAAATACAAAACTAGAAGTCAAATAGATCGGACTCGAATGCTCCAAATATTGTGACCGCTCTATTTGTGTACGTATAGCTTCAGTTTCAAATTTATGTTTCTTACCCATACCTAACCTTTTTCCGCAATTCGAAGTATATCTCCAAAGACGCCCCTTGCTGTTACCGCAGCTCCTGCACCAGCCCCTTGTATTACTAAAGGGTGCTCGCCATATGACTCCGTATAGATTTCAATAATGGAATCTGAACCTTTTACCTGCCCCAAGGCGCTTTCTTTGGGCACTGAAATCAATTTAACATCCAACTTACCCTTTTCTTTTCTTAAATCACCATGTAAATCACCAACATATCGTAACACATGATTTGGCTTTTGATTCTTTTTCAGTTCATTGAACTTATCATCCAACACATCTAAATTACCCATAAAGTCATCAACACTTCCGGTCTGTAACAAAGTAGGAATTAAATTCTGAATCTGAATGTCGGAAAACTCATTGCTTAATTCCAATTCCCTGGCCAATATCAATATTTTACGCCCAACATCATTACCAGAAAGGTCTTCTCTTGGGTCTGGTTCGGTAAAACCTTTTTTCATCGCATCTTTAAGAATCGTAGAAAATGAAGTGTTAACCTCAGAAAATGTATTGAAAATATAGCTTAAAGATCCTGAAAACACCCCTTTGATCCTGGTAATATTTTCTCCTGATAGGTGCAATAATTTAATAGTATCAATAAGCGGCAATCCTGCACCGACATTGGTTTCATATAAATACTGCTTTTGATGTTTAGACAATTCCTCTCTTAATAATTGATAGTAATCAAAACCCAATGTATTGGCTATTTTATTGGAGGAAACCAAATCAAAACCGTTTTCGACAAACTCAAAGTAATTGGCCACAAAATCTGCACTTGCCGTATTATCAACGGCTATCAAGTTTTCGAAGTGATGCTTTTTCGCGTATTCAAAAATATCCCTTATTTGATACTTAACACCTTTCTCTTTAATCGCCGACTTCCAACTTTTGGGAATTCCTTTTTCGTTGAACAATACCTTTTTTGAATTGGCGATTGCGAAAACATGAATATCGATACCTTTGCGTTTATCAATGGTTTTTGATGATTTTAATATTTGGTCAATCAATGTACCACCAACGTTTCCATGCCCGAAAATTGCAACATTCACCTTCTTACTGAATCCAAAAATCTGACCATGCATTACGTTCAACGACTTGTGCAAATCAGACTTCTTGACAACCAAACTCACATTCTTTCCTGAAACCGTATTATTGAATAATAAAGGAACCACTTGGTTTTTAATAAGTGCGTTATAAGGTTTGTGGAAGGTACTTAAATCCTGACCCACGATAGAGATCACGGATACATCTTTGACGACCGTAATCCTATTTATATCCTTGGATTGAAAATCACTGGAAAACTCGCGTTGTAATGCAATTTTAGCCCTTTGTGCTTTATCCGCATCAACAACCAAACCTATGCCCCGTTCTGAAGAACCTTGCGAAATAATACTAACACTGATGTTGTTTTCGCCTAGCGCCCTAAAAATCCTAGCATCAATTCCAACTTTTCCTAAAAGACCCCGGCCTTCCAAATTAATAAGCGCCACATCCTCAATTACCGATAAGGATTTAATCCCCTCTTTGCTCGTTTTAGCACTTATGAGTGTTCCCTCACCATCATGATTAAAGGTGTTCAATATTCTTAGTGGAATATTCTTCTCCAATAATGGAATTATAGTTTTTGCATGTAAAATATTGGCGCCAAAGTTCGCTAGCTCATTGGCCTCACTATATGACAATTCTGCGATACGTTTTGCCTCTGCCACATATTCAGGATTTGCAGTGAAAATGCCATCTACATGTGTATAATTCTGCAGTTCTTTGGCATCGAGATAATTGGCCAACATAGCTGCTGAGTAATTACTGCCGTTTCTTCCTAAGGTTGTTGTCTCATCATCTAAAGTTGAGGCAATAAATCCAGTGATCACTGGCACCGTATCATGGCTCAAATTAGAAAACTCCCGCAACACATTTTCTTTTGAGATCGCTTCTATCACATGGGCATCACCAAAAGTATTATCCGTCTTAATCAATTTTCGGGAATCCATCAATTTAGCATTGATTCCTTTCCCAATTAATAATTTGGTGATTAATTTCGCAGCAATAACCTCGCCGTAAGCCAAAACTTGGTCCCTGATTTTAGCACTATAATCGCCCAAAAGTGAAACGCCTTCGAATAGTTTAAACAATGCTTCATATTCAGATGAAAGGTTTACATTCTTATAGGTATGGGTCTGATAGTTTTCAAAAGCCGTAAAATCCTCGGAATAATCTTCTCCTTTAGCTGCTTTTTCCAGCATGGCCTCCAACCGATCTGTTGCCTTTTCCCGGGCTGATAGTACCACGGCAATATTTTCGCCATTCTTGACCTTATTGGCAATAATCTCTAAAACATAACCTAAACCTTCACCATTACTTAATGATTTACCTCCAAATTTTAAAATCTTTATGCGCTCGGTCTTTCCGTTTGTATTAAAAATTCCATTGAGCAGTTTTTGCATTTGTTCAAACTCAATCAAAAATGCGTCATGCCCATGCAAAGATTGTACTTCACCATAGGTAACATTGCTCTTGGCCTGTGCCAATTGTCTAAAAGTGTCCTTGTTCTCTTTGGCTGTGAAAAACAAATCGGAATCGACCCCAACAATATGAATATTGGTGTCGCTGTTTTGAAGTTCTATAAATGCGGATTCCCCATATCGAGTGATATCGATGGTCTTCAATAATTGGTTCATTAATTTATAAGCCGATAATTGAAAACGATCTTTTAATTTCTCACCATGGTGCATCAACCAACTTTCTACATTGAAAACCTGCAATTCCTCGTTTGTACTTCTCTTAAAACGTTCCTTAAATGATTCTGGCGTGCGATAGCACAACATGGCGTGCATACGTGCATCGTGAACAGGTTGTTTTGAATTGACCAAAAACTGTTCTTGGATCTGACAATTGGCAATGAGCCAATCCGTTGATTTCCAGTCCGAGGCAACCGGAATCAAATGGGTAGTTAATTTAGGATTTAAAGCAGCCATTTCCCAAGCGATACCCCCGCCTAAAGAACCACCAATCAAAGCGAAGAGCTTTTTAATATTCAATTCTTCAAGGCCCAGTAAAAAAATATTGGCAATATCACCAGCAACAAAATCCTTATAATTTTCAATTACAAAACTATCATATCCATTCCCAGGTATATTGAAGGCCATAATAGTATACTTGTTGGTATCGATACATTTTCCCTCGCCAATAAGAGCTGACCACCAGCCGTCTTCACCTGTAACATTTGAATTTCCGGTCAAGGCATGATTAACCAATACAATGGGCGCCTCATGAAGTGGCCTCCCGAATAATTGATAGGATAGTGAAATATCCTGGGAAACGCCACTTAGGGTAGTATAATTGCTTATTTCTAATTGATGTAGCATTCTAATTGTGCTGTTTAATTTTAATATATTCTTATATCAGAATTACTTAGGGAAATATTGAATTATGCTAAAACCGACTTATCAATTGTAGCAAACGCTAGCTCTAAATCTGCTTGTAAATCGTCTATATCCTCTAATCCTACCGATAATCTAATCAAGTCTTTCGTTACACCTGTTGATTCTTGGGCCGCCTCATCCAACTGTTGATGGGTTGTACTTGCAGGGTGTATGATCAAAGATTTTGTATCTCCAATATTGGCTAATAATGAGAACAACTTGGTCTCATCGGCTATTTTTTTAGCAGATTCAAAACCTCCTTTTACACCAAAAGTAACGATTCCACTTTGTCCTTTTGGCAAATAGGCCTCAGCTTGTGCAAAATATGTACTTGACTTTAAGCCAGGATAGTTGACCCAGGTTACCTCATTCCTATTTTCTAACCATTGCGCTAAGGCCAAGGCATTTTCACTGTGCTTTTGGACTCTAATTTCCAAAGTCTCCAATCCTTGAATGATTTGGAATGCATTAAACGGACTTAAAGCCGCACCATGATCACGTAATCCTTCTATTCTCACTTTAGCGATGAAGGCAGCGGGCCCCAATGCCTCATGGTAAACCAAACCATGATAGCCTGCAGAAGGTTCTGTAAATTCTGGGAAATTACCATTACTGTAGTCAAATGTACCTGCGTCAATAATAGCACCGCCCAAGGCAGTACCGTTGCCGTTGATATATTTGGTCAAAGAATGAATTACAATATTCGCCCCATGCTCAATAGGGTTTAACAACGCAGGGGTGGCAACTGTATTATCAACAATAAATGGAACTTTTGCCGCTTTGGCTTCTGCAGAAATTGCTTTTAAATCCAATACATCCAACTTAGGATTGCCCAAAGATTCCACAAAAATTGCCCTTGTGTTATCCTGAACCGCTTTCCCAAAATTATTTGGATCTGTAGGATCCACAAAAGTAGTTGTGATGCCCAACCTTGGTAGTGTAACATTCAATAAATTATAGGTGCCACCGTAAAGACTGTTCGAAGCCACAATATGATCTCCTGATTTTAGCAACACAAGTAATGCAGTTGAAATAGCCGCTGTTCCGGAAGCTGTAACTACAGCCGCAATACCACCTTCCAAGGTTGCCAAGCGTTGCTCCAAAATATCATTTGTTGGATTGTTGATCCTGGTGTAAATGTTTCCAGGTTCAGCCAAGGAAAAAAGGTTGGCCGCGTGGTCAGAATCATTGAAAACAAAAGCTGTACTCTGATAAATTGGCACTGCTCGAGTACCTCCGTTAATTGTTGTGTCATGCCCTGCATGAAGCGCGTTTGTAGAAAATTTTTGATTGCCCATGATTTTAATTTTTTTAATTGTTTATAAAATAAATCAAAACACTAGAACCCATGTTACTGAAAGCAACAAGGAATAATCAAAAAGTTAAAAAGAAAGAGACAATTACATTTATGCATGTAATTCATTTCGTTATCTGTCACGCCATCGACGTGATAGAATTTAGCACCTTCTTTGTAAGATACAAAGGGTTGCTAAGGCTTCATAGGGTCTATTCCCTCCACCTTTCTTGATAACAATTCAATATGTGTTTGAACTTTTGAACGACAAATATAAGGTCGTGTGATTGGTATTTCCTAATCTTTTTTAAAAAATTACATTTTGAAGGCTGACTTAACAACATCTACCATGTCCAATTTTTCCCAAGTGAACAGTTCTACCTCCTTTTCAATTCTGCCATTATATGGGGACTCAAAAACCTTTGTAATGACCTTAGGTTCTTTACCCATATGTCCGTAGGCAGCCGTTTCCAAATAAATGGGGTTTCTCAGTTTTAAGCGTTTTTCAATTGCAAAAGGTCGCATATCAAATAATTGCGAGACAATTTCTGCAATTTCACCATCGGAATAAGCAATCTTTGAAGTACCATACGTATTTACAAAAATAGACGTAGGCTCTACCACCCCAATGGCATAACTCACCTGCACCAATATTTCATCTGCAACTCCAGCAGCAACAAGATTCTTGGCAGCATGTCGTGCCGCATATGCAGCACTTCGGTCTACCTTACTTGGATCTTTACCGCTAAATGCTCCTCCGCCATGGGCGCCTTTACCGCCATAAGTATCCACGACAATCTTTCTTCCGGTTAATCCCGTATCACCATGCGGACCGCCAATTACAAATTTACCTGTAGGGTTAATGTGATATTTTATTTGATCATCAAACAAGGCTTGATCACTTGCAGGCAGTTGATCAATTACCCTAGGAATCAAGATTGAAATGATATCTTCCTTGATTTTCTTCAACATTTTATCGTCATCTGCATCAAATTGGTCGTGCTGGGTTGAAACAACTATAGTATCAATACGTTGGGGTACATTCTCATCTGAATATTCTATGGTTACCTGGGCCTTTGCATCAGGTCTTAGGTAAGGTATTTCATTCCCTTCCCTTCTTAATTCTGCCAAGGTTCTTAGAATTCTATGCGAAATGTCCAATGCCAAAGGCATATAATTCTCGGTTTCTTTTGTAGCATACCCGAACATCATACCCTGATCACCAGCACCTTGTTCTTCTTTAGAACCTCTATCAACCCCCCGGTTAATATCTTGGGATTGCTCATGGATCAACGAAATAACCCCGCATGAATCCCCGCTAAACTGGTATTCGCCTTTGGTATACCCAATTTTATTGATTACTTCTCTGGCAATATTCTGAACATCAAGATAGGTGTGGCTTTTTACTTCACCAGCCAGTACCACTTGACCGGTAGTAACCAAGGTCTCACAGGCAACTTTACTTTCGGGGTCAAACGCCAAAAAATGATCCAATAAAGCATCACTGATTTGATCGGCCACCTTGTCCGGATGCCCTTCACTTACAGATTCTGAGGTAAACAAATACGCCATTTTAATAAAATAAATAGGAGGAGGTAGAAATTTGATAGCAAACTAAGCGGATACACTGAAACTTTCAGTAGTTACTGCTTTAGCATTTTTTATGCTGAGTTCATTTCAGCATCCAACTCGATTAGAGTTAGGTACCGAATCAATTTCGGCACTAGAGGTTGCAATCAGTCAAATCTTTCCTCACTAGATTGACAGCAAAAATACATATTTCATCAGGAAATAAAAATTTTGAAATCATAATGTTATATGATGTATTTCATCTTAATTCTTTTCTCGTACTCGATATACTTTGTATATTGCTACATTCTATTTCGATAGTATAATAACCTAACAGAAAACAAATTTATAGCATGCATATTGCTGTTGCAGGAAACATTGGCGCTGGAAAGACCACTTTAACTAAACTACTTGCCAAACATTATAAATGGGAAGCGCATTTTGAAGATGTGGTTGACAACCCATATTTAGATGATTTTTATAATCAAATGGAGCGATGGAGTTTTAATCTTCAGATTTATTTCCTAAATCATAGATACCGTCAAGTACTTAAGTTCAGGGAAAGTGGTAAGAATATCATACAGGATAGGACCATCTATGAAGATGCCTATATTTTCGCACCCAATTTACATGCCATGGGGTTGATGACCAATAGGGATTTCACCAATTATTCAAGCCTTTTTGAATTGATGGAAAGTCTGGTACAACCACCGGATTTGTTGATTTACCTTAGGAGCTCAATACCTAATTTAGTAAGCCAAATTCACAAAAGAGGACGGGATTACGAAAACTCGATTTCAATTGACTATTTAAGTAGATTGAATGAACGATACGAAGCTTGGATCCATGGTTATGAAAAAGGAAATCTATTGGTAATCGATGTTGACAATCTTGATTTTGTGGATAATCCAGAAGATCTAGGTGAAATCATAAACAAGATCGATGCCGAGATACATGGCTTATTCTAGCATCTATCTTCAATGACGAACTGTCTACTCGCAAGCACATCGACCATATTTGGAGGAGGTTATTTAGAGTATCTCTTTGATGCACTCCGTGATTTGTTCCAAGAGACAGATGAAGTACTATTTATTCCGTATGCCCGACCAGGCGGAATAACCTATGATGCCTATACCAAAATAGCACAAGAAGGATTCAGGCATATTGATAAAAAAATTGTGGGCATTCATACGTTCAAGGACCCAATCAAAGCAATACAAAATGCGAAGGGAATCTTTACAGGTGGCGGAAATTCTTTCGTTCTTGTCAATAGCCTTTACCAAAACAATCTTCTGCCTGTTTTAAAAGAGAAGATTACAAGTGGTACACCCTATTTAGGAACAAGTGCAGGAAGTAATATTTCGGGGCCGAACATAAAGACTACGAATGATATGCCCATTGTTTATCCCCCAGATTTTAAGACCTTGGAGATTGTTTCTTTTAATATTAATCCACATTATCTAGATCCTGATCCAAAATCAAAACATAAAGGAGAAACAAGGGAAACCCGAATCAAGGAATTTCATGGTTTTAATTCCATTCCAGTTGTTGGTTTGCGGGAAGGGAGTTGGATTCGCATACTTAACAATAAACTTACGTTAAAAGGGGGAAACCTTAGTGCACGTGTTTTTGAAAAAGACAAGGAGGCCTACGAATTACCACCAGATTCTTCATTGAATTTTTTACAATAAAACCCTGTTTTTAAAGCCTAATAAACCACGTTGGAATAAGTCCCGGATTTTTTCCCTCATTGGATAATCGTTTTTACTCATTGTAATACCCACTTCACTCATTCCCCATTTTTTAAGACTATTGTAAATCATAGATTTAGGGTAACATATAGCAAGTCTAAAAACTAACTATATCAATTCCGGATACCGATATAGTGGACTTATAATCAAATGTATAATCCTGCCTTTAATATTCATGGGCACAAACTTTAAAAAAATGAAACCAAAAAAGAACCCAAAGAGAGACTTGAACAAGAACAGTGGACTATATTTTGTTATAGGGTTGGTCATAGTCATGGTACTGACCTATGTGGCTTTTGAGTGGAAAACCTATGATACCCCTAATTATTATTCCGAATCCATGAACCAAATCGATGAGCCACTTGAAGAGCTTCCACCTATCATACCCTTTAAAACTCCTCCTCCACCGCCTCCGGCAGCTCCTTCTGTAATTGAAGTTGCAAAAGACGAAGACCCAATAGAGGAAACTTTTATTGAATCCTCAGAAAGTAATGAGGAAACAACGATAATTGAAGTAGACGAAATTCCTGATATTGAAGATCCTATTGACTTAATCGTTCCCTTTTCAGTAATTGAGGAAGTTCCTGTTTTTCCGGGCTGTGAAAACGAAGATGATAAACGTGCCTGTTTTCAAAAAATGATGAACAAGCATATCGTGAAAAACTTTAAGTACCCTGAAATTGAACAAGAAATGGGCATTCAAGGAAAAGTGAATATTATGTTTGAAATTCAAAAAGATGGTAGCATTGGAAATGTAAGTATGCGTGGGCCAAATAAAAACTTGGAGAAAGAAGCAGCTCGAATCATTGGTAAATTACCAAAAATGATCCCTGGTATGCAAAGAGGTAATCCAGTACGAGTTCCATTTGCAATTCCAATTACCTTTAAGCTAAGCAATTAATTGGCATAATCGTTGCGTCATAAAAACCTATAGCTATGAAAATAAAAAAGAATCCTAAAAAAGACTTGAATTTGAAGAGAGGTCTATATTTCGTGATCGTGTTATTGTTAATATTAGCATTGATTTATATCGCTCTGGAATGGAAGACTTTTGATGATAATGGTGGGTATGATGTTGGTTATACTATTTTGAATTCCCTTAATTAAGTTTTCACTGATTAAAAAACACCTGCTTTAAGCGCACCTTATTAGAAGGGAATCCGATGCACTAAAAACCATATAAAACAAAAACCATCTGCCAATGGCGGATGGTTTTTTAATATATTCCCAAGAAAAGTAATTATTCCTTACTCACTTCCTTTTCTATTGTGATCTCAGTTTCTTTACCGTTTGTTTTAACTGAAGCGTTTTCTAAAGATTCTAACTTCGCTTTAACTTCAGCTTCGGTTCCCTTTAAAATTTTCTTCTCAGTAACTTCTTTACCATTTACTGTCGAAGTTGTTAGGATAGTAGCTTCTGCCATATCATCACTTTCCACATTCATTGTGATTTCAATTGTTGATTTCTCTTTGTCGTTAACATAGTTAGCAACTCCAGTAGCATCCATAGCAATACTCGGTGCAATTACCAAAGCAACAACGGACATCAATTTCAATAAGATGTTCAAAGATGGACCTGAAGTATCTTTAAAAGGATCTCCAACGGTATCACCAACAACAGCAGCTTTATGCGCGTCAGAACCTTTACGTCCGTCAGATTCAATCATTTTTTTAGCATTATCCCAAGCACCCCCAGCGTTTGACTGGAAGATAGCCATCAATACACCGGCAGAGGTAACTCCTGCCAAAAGACCACCTAACATTTCAGCACCACCGATAAATCCGACAGCCACAGGAACCGCAATCGCCAAAAGCCCTGGTAATACCATTTCTTTTATAGAAGCCTTTGTGGAAATATCGACACATTTATCATACTCGGCATAGCCATCTGCAGCATCAAAAATCGCGCGTTGTTCTTTAGTTGCTTTTGACATATCTGAATCTACAGCTCTCATCACTTCTAATGCGGCTTTCAATTGCGGAATATCCCTAAACTGACGTCTTACTTCCTCAATCATCGCCATAGCAGCACGACCAACAGCATTCATGGATAATGCAGAGAAAACAAATGGAAGCATTGCACCAACAAGTAATCCAGCCATAATGGTTGGTTTAGAAACATCAATAGAAGTTACGTTTGCAACTTTCATAAATGCAGCAAATAAAGCTAAAGCAGTTAAGGCAGCAGATGCGATTGCAAAACCTTTACCAATGGCTGCAGTTGTATTACCTACCGCATCCAACTTATCTGTACGCTCGCGAACTTCACTTGGTAATTCTGCCATTTCTGCGATACCTCCTGCATTATCAGAAATAGGTCCGTATGCATCAACAGCTAATTGAATACCTGTATTTGCCAACATACCTACTGCAGCAATTGCAATTCCGTATAAACCTGCAAAATGATGTGATATCAAAATAGCTGCTGCAATCAATAAGATAGGAATCATAGTTGACATCATACCAACCCCTAGACCTGCAATAATGTTCGTTGCTGCACCTGTTTCAGACTGACGTACAATTGAGTTTACAGGTTTTGAACCTGTTCCTGTGTAATATTCTGTAATCTTTCCAACACCTAATCCAGCAACAAGTCCAGCCAATGTCGCAAAGAAAATTCCGTTTGCACCAGCAGGTAAACCTTCAACGGATTCAGGAATTAAGGCGTGGATTATAAACCAAGAAGCTACGACCATAAGGCCTGCTGAACCAAATTCACCTACGTTCAATGCCGTTTGTGGATTTCCACCATCTTTAACTTTCACAAAAAATGTACCTATAATAGACATTATAATACCTACTGCAGCTAAAACCAAAGGAAGATACACAGCACCCAAACCTGCAAAATCAGGGGTTATTATAAATGCACCTAATACCATTGTACCAATTATAGAGCCTACATAAGATTCAAATAAATCAGCTCCCATACCAGCAACATCACCTACATTATCACCAACATTGTCCGCAATAGTAGCAGGATTCAATGGGTGATCTTCAGGAATTCCTGCTTCAACCTTTCCTACCAAATCCGCACCAACATCAGCAGCTTTGGTATATATACCACCACCAACACGCGCAAATAAGGCTATAGAAGAAGCTCCTAATGAAAATCCGGATAATACATTCAATACCATTGGGATATTTTCAGCCCCTGGCCACATGCTTTGGTAAATCATGAATAAACCACTCAATCCTAAAACACCAAGACCTACAACTCCAAGTCCCATTACAGCTCCCCCAGCAAAGGCCACTTCAAGCGCTTTACCCAGAGAGGTTCTAGCTGCTTGTGTGGTTCTTACGTTTGCTTTTGTCGCCACTTTCATTCCAATAAATCCGGCTAAGGCAGAACAAATTGCCCCAACAATAAAGGAAACAGCAACCATGCCATGGGAGCCTGCTTCGTTAGATCCTTTGAAGTACAGAAGAACCGCTACGGCAATCACGAAAATTGCAAGTATTTTGTATTCTGCTTTTAGAAAAGACATTGCACCATCGGCAATATTCTTGGCGATTCTCGCCATTTTTGCATCACCTTCTTCTTGTTTTGTAACCCATATGTTTTTAATAAACACGAATAGTAGCGCCAAAACACCAAAGGCAGGTAAAAATTTTACGATTAAATCCATTTTGTTTAGTTATTTAAGGTTTTTTTTGATGCCTGCTAAAATAGTAAAATCATATTGATAAAAAAAAGCAGCTTTTTTTATTAAAAAACTGCTTTTTTTTACTATCAGAATAGGATTAAATAGTGAAGGTGCGTTTTTTCTTATGATCACTATTTTCATAACGTGCTACACATTCGTGGTAAATCTTTATAGCCTCATTAGCATCACCCCAACCGCCAACATCAACTTTTTTCTCCTCTAGGTCTTTATACACTTGAAAGAAATGTTCTATTTCTTTTAATCTATGTGGATTCAAATCACTGATATCCTTATTATTACTCCATATGGGGTCTGATACAGGAACACAGATAATCTTTTCATCAGGACCTTTTTCATCTGTCATATGAAAAACACCAATTGGTCTAACCTCCATAACCACCATTGGATAAGTAGGTTCTGAACCCATTACCAGAACGTCCAAGGGATCCTGATCCAAAGCCAAAGTTTCAGGCACAAAGCCATAATCACCTGGATACATCATTGATGAAAAGAGCATTCTATCAAAACGGATTTTATGTAGGGTGAAATCGTATTCATATTTGTTTCGACTTCCTTTTGGTATTTCTATCAATACATCGAAAGTGATGTTTTCTTTTTTACTCATATCTTCTTATTTGAACTACAAAGATAATTGAAAAGATTGGATAACATTTCTTTGAAAGAGGCCAAAAACACTAAAAATGGAAACCAAATTCACCCGTTATACTAAATGGTCTGGCATTGGGGCTATCAAGATAATTTCCCCTAAAGTTTAAATCTATCCTAAAGAATTTAAGGATATTCCCTACACCTACTGAGTACTCCCAATAAATTTTATCATTAGGCGCCTGTAACGGAATGTTCGTTGGACTGCTTAAAGCTATATTCTCGGGAGACAATTCGCCCCAAACCCCTCTTAATCCTATAAATTCCCTTAAGTTCCATTTTCTGATCAATGGTATTCTTGAGAATATTCGTCCATTAAAATTATGCTCCAAATGAACTGATGCATACGTATCTGTCACGAATTCGTAAAAATCCAAATTAGGGAAGGTGTTGAATATAGTGAACAATGTCTGGTTTCCGGGAACAACATTGAGAAGACTCAAAGGTACCTCCCCAAAGGTCTTACCAACTTCAACTGTACTATAAAGTCTACCAAAACCACCAACTTGCCATGGCTGGCTGTAGGAGAATTGTAGCTTACTATAATTAAAATCACTTTCTAAAAAGCCCTCAAAACCCTTGGTATAATTTAATAGTAAAGTACTGTAAGTATCATTGATATCATATCGTTCAACGCCATAGCCTATAGTCCTTTTTCCTGGAGTATATACAACCAAGGTATTTATATCAAATTGTTTCACCTCCGAGGAAATACCTGATGGAGATTCAGGATCAACATAATCTAAATTAAAGGCATCGGGCAAGGCCGAACTCAATGTCCTGAAAGAGCTTCCAACCCTTACCTTGAAATTGGTAATTGGTTCAATTTCCAAACTAACCGTACTTAGATTAATATTGGTGAGTCTATCATTAGAGCCAACCGTCAACACAGATGATGAAGCTATACTACGTCCCATAACGTCATTGGTAGATGTTAAACTTAGCCCTAGTTGTTCAACATCGCGCCGGTTGCCTCCAGAAATCATCAATCTACTTTTTTTATCCAATAAGAACTTGGCAGAAAAGCCATGCTTAACTTTTTTATCCATAAAACCGTAGGCCATATAACCTTCTAATCGCCACGGATCATTCTGCCCAAAATAAGTACGAGCACCACCCCGCAATCGCACCCCTTCAGCATCATTATAACCAAATACGCTATACACATCGCCGATATCCATATTCCACTTATCAATCTCTATATAACCAGAACCTAAGATACTGGCAATGTTATAGAATGTTTTAAACTTGGGGACTGTCTTTAGCGTATCCAATAATTGATAGATTCCTTGTTCATCCTTATTTAGTGTCTCTAACCTATTGTTATTCCAAAAAATGCTGTCCCGATTCATAACCAATGGATCGTATGCATTGCTTTTGCTTTTGTAAAAATCCTTTGGTTTCTCCAGATCAAACTTATAATCCCCATAAACAGTGGTTCGTTTACCATATACACCTTTTGAGTCCTCCTTTTTCTTGAAGCTGAAATCGGTTAACATATAATCCCGCTTCAATAGAAAGACCGAATCGCTTACAACATCAAAATCCTGTTCAATGTATATTTCCTTGACCCAGTTTATGTTCGCACTTTTGGTAACCTCAAGGTTTATATTTTTAATAGCATATGTAGAGTCGTTTACCCAAAAATCGCCCTTAAAAGTAAGTTCGTTTTTACGACGTGGGTAATAGGTAATATTGTAACACCACTTATTGTCAATAAAAGCACTATCCCTTAAAACGTAATTATAGGTGTCAATACCCGTTCTAGAAAGCGGACTCGTAAAACTCTTGTCAAAAAATTTCAAATAATTATCATAAACATCATAGTCTTGATATAAATCCTCTACAAAGGCAATTATGGCCTGATTGTTATCAAACCCAGAATTTTTATTGCCTAGTACATCCTCCTTTTCTGTTTGTGTACTATTATCACCATACACTTTGGCAAAGGTCTCGTTTAAGAAAATAGGAAGATAGGTTTTGCCTGTTATACGTGAAGTGTCCAAATCTTGGAAGACAAACTCCATGCCCTTAAAAATTTTCTTCATCATCATGGCACTATCAATCGTATTCAGGTCAAATTCTACTTTTTCATATTTATCATATTGGTATTGCTTGAACATTCTAAGTCCATTCACCCTCTTTTTTGCCCAAATTTTGCGAAGAATGTCAATCGCGGGGTTGTTCTTTTTTGATTGTTTTCCTGCATAAACAATCACCTCTTTTAGTTGTTGACTACCTTCAAGCAAGGTAATCATCATGTTATATGTTATTTTTGATTTAAGCAAAATATCTTGGGTTTCAAAACCAATAAATGAAACTTCGAGGATTTCATAACTCGAATCCGATTCCATATAGAAATTCCCATTATCATCAGTAGTGGTGCCTTCAGTAGAGTTTTTAAAGATGACATTGGCAAAGGCCACCGGCTCCCCTGTTTCATCAATGACTTTACCACCTACCTTGGTTTGTGACAATAAAACCGATGAAAAAAGAAAAAAGAAAAGGAAAATCTTCATTTAAATTTGAATCTGCAGGATGAAACTACCCTCTGGTAATATCCCATTAAAATAAAAGCTTCGTCAACTCTTGGTCGGCGAAGCTAAATTACTTTACTAAATAATACGTCTTATTTATATAACACTTTTTTAACTGAATTTATTACATCCTCGTGGTTAGGTAACCACTCGGCAAATAAACCTGGAGAGTAAGGTGCTGGAGTATCAGCAGTATTTATTTTTTGGATTGGTGCATCTAGATAGTCAAAAGCATTCGATTGTACGTGGAATGTGATTTCAGTAGCTACATTTCCAAATGGCCATGCTTCTTCCAAAATCACCAGTCTATTGGTTTTCTTTACTGAATTTAAAATTGCCTCATAATCCAATGGTTTAACAGTACGTAAATCGATTATCTCACAACTAATACCTTCCTTAGCTAATTCATCAGCGGCTTTATCTGCTTCCTTTATGATTTTACCAAAGGAAACTATGGTCACATCAGAACCTTCCCTTCTTATATCGGCAACACCTATTGGAATCGTATAATCCCCTTCTGGAACTTCTCCTTTATCACCATACATCTGTTCAGATTCCATAAAGATTACAGGATCATTATCCCTAATAGCAGATTTTAGAAGACCTTTTGCATCAGCAGGATTAGACGGCACCACTACTTTTAAACCTGGGCAATTGGCAAACCAACTTTCAAAGGCCTGGGAGTGCGTTGCACCTAACTGCCCCGCTGAAGCCGTTGGGCCACGGAATACGATCGGACAACTAAACTGCCCACCAGACATCTGTCTGATTTTCGCAGCATTATTAATAATTTGATCAATACCAACCAATGCGAAGTTAAAAGTCATAAATTCAATGATAGGTCTATTACCTGTCAAAGTGGAACCGACACCTATACCAGCAAATCCCAATTCAGAGATGGGAGTATCAATTACACGTTCAGGGCCAAATTCATCCAACATACCTTTGGAAGCCTTATAAGCGCCATTATATTCAGCAACTTCCTCACCCATAAGGTAAATAGATTCGTCCTTTCTCATTTCCTCAGACATTGCTTCCGCAATGGCTTGCCTAAACTGTAGTGTCTTCATTAATATCATTATTAAGTTATCCCTTAGGTAGGATAAAAACAAAAGCAAAAATAGCAAAATATATATCAAATTATGGGCTCAAAGAATTAAAAAATATTGTAAATTTTGTTATGCGCGCATAGTATTTTTTAAAAAGAATACCTATCTTAGCTGTATACTTATAAAGACCTGAAAATACTACGTTTATGAAGATATTAGTTTGCATTAGCAACGTTCCGGATACCACCTCAAAAATTAATTTTACTGATGGTGACACCAAATTTGATACTAATGGAGTTCAATTTGTGATTAACCCAAATGATGAATTTGGCCTTACTCGGGCCATGTGGTTCAAAGAAAAGCAGGGCGCTACTGTACATGTAGCTTCTGTTGGAGGTCCAAACGCAGAACCCACAATACGTAAAGCATTGGCCATTGGAGCAGATGAGGCTATTCGCGTGAACGCGGAACCTACCGATGGTTATTTCGTAGCCCAACAATTAGCGGAAGTTGTTAAAAATGGATCATATGATTTGATTATCGCCGGAAGGGAATCTATAGACTATAACGGAGGTATGGTGCCAGGTATCTTGGCAACATTGTTGGATATGAATTTTGTCAACACGTGTATTCAACTTGAAATAGATGGAAACAATGCAACGGCTACCCGTGAAATTGACGGTGGAAAAGAAAAATTGGCCACTACCCTGCCCTTGGTTATTGGGGGACAAAAAGGACTGGTTGATGAGAGTGACCTTAGAATTCCCAACATGCGTGGTATAATGATGGCAAGAAAAAAGGTTTTGAATGTTGTAGATCCTATTGATGCCACAGTTGCAACCAAGGATGTTAAATTTGATAAACCAGCTCCCAAAGGAGCTGTAAAATTAATTGAT
The DNA here is from genome assembly GCA_965367725.1 of uncultured Maribacter sp. Lineage (GTDB taxonomy): Bacteria > Bacteroidota > Bacteroidia > Flavobacteriales > Flavobacteriaceae > Maribacter_A. The sequence goes on from CBDUKE010000025.1 coordinate 19,718, forward strand.
GCTGCCAATGTAGAAGAATTAGTAAACCTTTTACACAACGAAGCCAAAGTCATTTAAAAAAAGACCAAAGTCCTTCTTTATAGTATGGGATTTGGAGGTTATAATTTTGAAAATCAGAATATTATGTCAGTTTTAGTATATACAGAATCAGATAACGGCAATTTTAAAAAGAATGCTTTGGAAGTTGCATCTTATGCCAGTGAAGTTGCCAAGCAATTGGGAACAACGGCTACAGCCATTTCAATCAATTCGAAAGAAAATGAAACCTTGGGCACTTATGGCATTACCAAAGTACTTAATGTTTCGAATGACCAATTAAACACATTCAATGCCAAGGCCTATGCCCATGCCATCATAGAAGCGGCAAAAAGTGAAGATGCCAAGGTCATCATAGTCAGTTCAAGTTCAGATACAAAGTATTTGGCCCCAATAGTATCCGCTAAGTTAGGCGCTGGTTATGCACCCAACGTCGTTGCTGCACCGGAAAGCACAAATCCTTTTACAGTAAAACGAACAACATTCAGTAATAAGGGTTTTGCCCACACCCAGATAAACACAGCTATTAAAGTTGTTGGAGTATCCTACAATTCATTCGGTTTGGTTGAAAACAATACCTCCGCAAGCATTGAAGATTTCAATCCTGCTCTGGAAGATGCTGATTTTAACACTAAATCTGTAGAAATTGACAAAGTAGTTGGAAAGGTTACCATTGCCGATGCTGATATTGTAGTTTCTGGTGGTCGAGGATTAAAAGGGCCTGAGAATTGGGGTATTATTGAAGAATTAGCCGAAGTTCTTGGTGCTGCAACCGCCTGTTCAAAGCCGGTTTCGGACATGGGATGGCGACCTCATAGTGAGCACGTAGGCCAAACAGGGAAACCCGTTGCCAGTAATCTTTATATCGCAATCGGTATTTCAGGAGCTATACAACATTTGGCTGGAGTGAGTGCCTCAAAAACAAAAGTGGTAATAAATACAGACCCTGAAGCTCCCTTTTTTAAAGCTGCCGATTATGGTATTGTAGGTGATGCCTTTGAAGTAGTACCTAAACTCATCGAAAAATTAAAGGAATTTAAAGCACAAAACGCTTAATTTTTGTTAATTTGTGCCCCTAAAGGGCTGTTCATTTAACCGGCCATGTTCCTTAAATTGAACAGCCCTTCGTGGTTTAATAAAGTCTATGAGTTTAGTACGATTAAAAATTAAGGGGATATCATATAGCCAAACCCAAAATGGAGCTTATGCCCTTATATTGAATGAAGTTGATGGTGACCGCAAACTCCCCATTGTTATTGGTGCGTTCGAAGCCCAATCCATTGCTATTGCATTGGAAAAAGAAATTAAACCCCCAAGACCTTTGACCCATGATCTTTTCAAGAATTTCGCGGATAGGTTCGATATTGTTGTCAAACAGGTGATTATCCACAAATTGGTAGATGGCGTTTTTTATTCAAGCATCATTTGTGAACGGGATAAAATTGAGGAAATTATTGATGCGAGAACCAGTGATGCCATAGCTTTGGCCTTGCGTTTTAGCGCACCTATTTTTACCTATAAAACCATTCTCGATAAAGCAGGAATATTCTTGAAGTTTTCTTCAAAGGATAGTGAAAAGGACAAAAATGATGATAGCATCATGGTCGATGAAATTCTGCAAGAAGGTGAAACGGTCGAAATTGACCAAGGCGCAACTGATGCCTATAAAGAATTGACTATAGCTGAATTGAAGAAAGAATTGGAAAAGGCCGTAGCCAATGAAGATTATGAGAAAGCGGCCAAGTTAAGAGACGAAATTTCCAAACGAAACTAATTCAAAGGGCATTCTATGAAGACTAAATTTTGGATGCTTCTTTTGATTTTATTCTTTTCTTTTCCTTCATTTTCCCAAGATCTGATTCCTCAAGATACTTTAACCACAATATCTGAGACCTCACTTATAAATGATCTACTTAATGATACAAATAAGATAATCCCCAATCAAGGGTTTTCAATTAATAGCATATGGCGAGGCGTATTGGGCATGTTTGTGCTTGTTTTCATTTCATACCTTTTTAGTGCAAATAGAAAGGCAGTTAATTGGAGAACAGTTGGGATTGGATTGACCATTCAATTATTTATAGCCATAGGGGTTCTAAAGGTCCCATTCATCCAGAGCGCATTTGAAAGCGTAGGACAGGTATTTGTAAGTATACTGGACTATACCCGTGCAGGAAGTCAATTTCTATTTGAAGGACTGGTGGTAGACATGGATACCTTCGGATTTATATTTGCCTTTCAAGTACTCCCAACCATTATTTTCTTTTCAGCGTTGACCTCTGTATTGTTTTATTTGGGTGTGATTCAAAAAGTCGTCAAAGCTTTCGCGTGGCTACTTTCCAAAACCTTAGGTATTTCAGGTGCTGAAAGTTTGAGTGTGGCAGGCAATATTTTTTTAGGGCAAACCGAGGCTCCATTACTCATAAAGGCATATCTGGAAAAAATGAACAAGTCCGAGATGCTATTGGTTATGATTGGGGGAATGGCCACTGTTGCCGGGGCGGTTTTAGCTGCTTATATTGGATTTTTAGGTGGTGACGACCCCGTTCTCAGATTGCAGTTCGCAAAACATCTTTTGGCAGCCTCTGTCATGGCAGCCCCTGGTGCCATTGTTGTATCAAAAATATTATATCCACAGACCGAAGCTGTAAATACCGATGTTGCGGTTTCCACCGAAAAAATAGGCGCAAATATCTTGGACGCCATTGCCAACGGAACTACAGAAGGACTAAGACTTGCCGTCAACGTAGGTGCCATGCTCTTGGTTTTTGTTGCTTTTATCGCAATGATCAATGGCATTTTAGGGTGGGCAGGCGAGCTAACTTCGCTTAACGAATGGATAGCAGCAAACTCGGTTTATGATCAGTTTTCGTTGGAAGCTATTCTAGGCACCATCTTTGCCCCACTAATGTGGTTGATTGGCGTACAATCTGAAGATATCATGCAAATGGGACAATTATTGGGCATTAAATTGGCAGCAAGTGAATTTGTGGGATATATTCAATTGGCAGATTTAAAAGACGTTGCCAATGCATCACATTTTACATTTAACAAATCGGTAATCATGGCAACCTATATGCTATGCGGATTTGCAAACTTTGCTTCCATTGGAATACAGATTGGGGGTATTGGCTCACTTGCACCTGGGCAACGTAAAGTATTATCTGAATTTGGAATGAGAGCCGTTTTGGGCGGGTCTTTGGCTTCATTACTTTCTGCTACTATTGCAGGAATGATTTTGGGATAACTCCCCCCTAAATACCCTCCCCAAAGGAGAGGGGTCTTTCAAAGCGTTAATAACCTTTTGATAAATTCAAGGCTTTATCCGAACTTTTACAATGGCCTTTTTCTACTTTAGCAATCAATAATTTGAGCATTCAATGAAACAATACCACGATTTATTAAAGCAAGTTCTTGAAACTGGCTGTCAAAAAGGAGACAGAACTGGCACCGGGACCCTTAGTGTTTTTGGACACCAAATGCGATTTGACCTTAGCGAAGGTTTTCCAATGGTAACCACCAAGAAATTGCATTTAAAATCTATTGTTCATGAACTTTTATGGTTTTTAAAAGGAGACACGAATATTGCATACCTACAAGAAAACGGAGTTCGCATATGGAATGAATGGGCAGATGAAAAAGGGGATTTAGGCCCCGTTTATGGTCATCAATGGCGTAATTGGAATAGTGAAGAAATTGACCAAATCAAAGAGGTTGTCCATACCTTAAAGAACAATCCTAACAGTCGAAGAATGTTGGTCTCTGCTTGGAATCCGAGTGTTTTGCCAGATACCTCTAAATCTTTTTCTGAAAATGTGGCTAACGGAAAAGCGGCACTACCCCCTTGCCATGCCTTTTTTCAATTTTATGTAGCCGATGGCAAATTATCCTGTCAACTATACCAACGAAGTGCCGATATATTTTTGGGTGTGCCTTTTAATATTGCATCCTATGCTTTGTTCACATTGATGATGGCACAGGTTTGTGGTTATGAACCCGGGGAATTTATTCACACATTCGGTGATGCGCACATTTACAATAACCATTTAGAACAAGTAGAGCTTCAATTAAGCCGAGATCTAAGACCATTACCAAAAATGGTGATAAATCCTGAGGTTAATGACATCCTTGATTTTAAGTTCGATGACTTTACTTTAGTGGATTATAATCCACATCCACATATTAAAGGGGTGGTGGCGATTTGATGTTGAAAAAAACAAAAAAGGCCTAAAAAGAAATATCTTTTTAGGCCTTTTCAATTTTTTACTTTGTTTAAAGCTCTAGAACTGCATTCTCAGTTCCTGCATAATCATTCCATTGGTAACGATCAGCTTCGGCCTCATTTACATAATTTCCATCAACCAAATACTTGAACTCATAAGTATTTTCCTTTGGAAGGTCGAACGTTCCTTTAAAAGTTCCGTTTTTCAATTTCTTCAATGTGCTCCCTTTAGGGTTCCAGTTGTTAAAGTCCCCAACAACGGATACCTTCTTAGCATCTTCTGCAGGTACTGTAAAAGTTACCTTACAAACCGGCTTTGTTTTTAAATATTGTTTAGCAATTCCCATAACATTATAAATTTAAATATAGCGCAAAATTAAAGTATTAAACTACTCATTCCCAATGATTCATATCATTTTTATCAATTTCGTAATAAATGATTGACTTTTAGTTTAGCATCACAAAAATATAGAAAGGAATTTACCATCTACGTAAAGTCTATACTTTTTCTTTTATGATTTTTATGATGTGGTCTATATCTTCTATTGTGTTATAATAGTGAAAGCTGAATCTAATGCCGCTTCCTCGCTGTGAACAGAGTATATTGTTTTTGGTCAAATGCCCAAACATATCGTCATCACCTTTAATATTGAAAATTGTACTATGGTCTTTTCTTAAGGCCACGGCTTCCTCTAATAGTTCTAAAGCTAAAAACTCTTTTTTAGCTTTTACTGACAAATTTTTCAATTGTTCTGCAATTATATCCTTACCAATATTATTCAACAGACCCAGTGAATGTTTTAATGTTCCAAAATTCAGCGTATCTAAATGCCCTGGTTCAAAATGCTTTGCAAACCGTATGCTGTTTTTAAGTTCAGGATTGGTATTGGCAGCATTAAAACCAATAGTCTTGACTTTCGAGAATTCTTTAACGCTATCTTTGAATAACATAAATCCATTGCCATAACCCGCCAAGAGCCATTTATAAGAACTGGCACCAAGCACATCCAATCCAGAATCCTCAAAATTGAAATCTGTTGTGCCACAGAATTGGGTGCCATCTGCAATTATCAAAAGTTCCGGATTTTCTTTTTTCAATTCCTTGAGAAAATCCATATCCACCTTAAGACCATTTACCCATTGGATTAAACTGAGTGCAAGTATAGAAATATCTTCAGATTCAATCTTTTCCCGGATGTTATCCTCGAAATGTTCATTTATTTTACAATATGAAATTGGGAATCCGCGATTCTCAAAAGACCAATTGACCGAGGGGTAGTCATTTTCAAGGAGCAACACTTTTTTGTTTTTATCAATCCCTTCCAATAAAATATTCAATCCCAGGGAAAAATTCTGCACCAGTGCCACGTTTTCATATTTACAACCAAAAAAATCACCAACGGCAGCCCGGGTTTCTGTAATTATCTTGGCGCTTTCCATTCTCATAGTACTAGCCCCTTCCAAGAATTCCTTGTCGTGTTGCTTTCGCCAAGCAATTGTACTTTCATGTATTAAACCTGAAGAGGCTGTATTCGCATAAATGTATTTTTTCAATATTGGAAATCCTTCTTGATAATTCTGCATTGACTAAAATTTAATATGGCAAATCCCGTATCTTTGCAGATAAAGATAGCTATTCAGATGTTTACCAAAAATAAGACAAAACCTGAAGTGAATTTGGAACAGCATGACTTGTTGGAGTCTGCCCATGCCAGAATAAAACAAAAGAAAAGACTATATGTGCACTTTGTCATTTTCTTGATTGGAAGTGTTTTTTTGGTATTGATCAATAAGATCCTAAAATTCGGGGTTGAGTACGATTGGTTTATTTGGGCAATCACTTTTTGGGCTTTTTTGTTCGTGATACATATTATCAATGTTTTTGTGACCCAAAAATTCATGGGTAAGGATTGGGAAAGAAAACAGCGTGAAAAGTTGGTCTTAAAACAGAAAGAAAAAATCGCCGCATTGCAAAAAGAAATAGAAACGGACTTTCCACTTTCAAGAATCAACAAAAAGGAATAGTTTTTGATTTAATACCATTATAAAGATTAAAAGTTACAGATTCCGCAATGCTGTGGAATAAATTCAACAAGCTATTTTGATAGCTCTGCTTTTCGCAGAACAATAAAATAGTGTTTCATTTAAAAAAAAACTTTAGTGCAGACAATTACCATGATAGCCGCAGTTGGCGAAAACAATGCGTTGGGAAAAGACAATGATATGCTATGGCATTTACCAGATGACTTTAAGCGCTTTAAACAACTGACCACAGGGCATAACATAATAATGGGAAGAAAGACCTTTGAGAGCTTTCCCAAACCCTTACCCAAAAGAACCCATATTATCATTACCCGGGATAAGAATTACAAAACAATACATGATAATTGTATTGTTGTACACACTTTCGAAGACGCTTTAAAGCTAACCTTAGGAGATGAACTCCCTTTTATTATTGGGGGTGGTGAAATCTATAAACAAGGAGAGAAATTCGCTGATAAATTAGAGATTACCCGGGTTCATAAAGACTTTGAGGCCGACACTTTCTTCCCTGAAGTCGATGAAACCATTTGGAAATTAATTGGTTCTGAATATCATCCCAAGGATGAAAGGCATAATTATGATTTCACCTATTTAACATACGTCAGAAAGTGAGTTTTTAGAAGTCCTGATATGTTGTTTTGATGGATGGGCTGTAATCCTTTAAAAAACTCCCAAGAACAACCACATCAGTATTTGTGATGAATAGATGATTGCCCTTTTCATTAGAATTTGTAAATAAATCATTTTTACCTAGTACTGCCTTTGTTTGTCTTGCAACTGCTTCACCAGAATCAATAATTTTCACATTTTCAGGAAGCAACCCCTCTAAAACAGGAATCAAATATGGGTAATGGGTGCAACCTAGTACCAAATAATCAATCCCAGCTGCAAGCATTGGTTCTAAATAGGTTACCAATAAGGCTTTAGTCTCTTGTGAATTCACCATTCCACTTTCAATCAATGGCACTAATCCTGTACCCACTTGTTCAATGATTTTAATTCCGTTGGCATGATTTTCAGAGGTACTATGAAAAAGGCTACTGGATAATGTTCCTTTGGTTGCCAAAACACCGACTGTCTTTGATTGTGATTGTAATGCCGCGGGCTTAATGGCCGGCTCTATACCTATGAAAGGTAAATTGTAGTTATTCCTTAAGTAATGTATGGCATTGGTTGTAGCTGTATTGCAGGCCACTACTATTAATTTGCAGCCTTTATCGAGTAAAAGGTCAGTATTCTTAATACTTAACCGAACAATTTCATCTTTTGATTTTTCGCCATAAGGCGCATTTTTACTATCTGCCAAATAGATAGTATCCTCATTGGGCAACAATGCATTGATTTCTTTCCAAATGGATGTGCCCCCCACTCCAGAATCAAAAATACCAATGGGATGATTGTTCATATGACCATAGGGTTATTGTAAAACCTTGGTTATTGGTGTACCTGTTGTACCGTTTGGGAATGCAATACCCAACAAAGCCGAGATTGTCGGTGCTATATCAGGAATAACAGTACGTACGGTAGTACTGCCTTTACGTATGCCTTTACCATAAAAAAGCAAGGGCACATGAGTATCATAAATCTGAGGGGAACCGTGCGTAGAACCAGTAACTCCATAACTGATCGTACCAGGTTTCAAAACCATCAGAATATCACCTGAACGTTTTTGGTTGTACCCATTCTGCAATATATGTGGGATGCCTTCTGTATATTCATTTTGCCACATTTGTTTCGCGGTATAAACCCGATCTATATCCTTATAATTCAACAATTCCTGCGCAATTTCTTCTTGGACATCCCCCAATTCCATATCAAGATTATTGATTACATCATGGTCCAAGAACAATTGGTAATTAGAGATATTCTTTATCAAATCAGTAGTCCCATATTTATATTTCAAAAACTCCTCTAACTTTTTCATCAAATCACCAGTTTCCATATATCCAGCAGGTATTTTTTGGTCCTTCAGATATGATGGCACATGTATTGCCGCATGGTCTGCGGTCAAGAAAACGGTGTATTCATTTTCGCCTACTTTTTTATCCAAAGCTTTAAAAAGTCGGGCCAAATCCCTATCCAATCGTACATAAGTATCTTGAATTTCCTTTGAATTTACCCCATATTTATGACCTACATAATCAGTACTTGAAAAGCTCACCGCCAAAAAATCGGTTATAGTGTCAACCCCTAATTTTTCGCCATCCAGCGCTGCAATGGCAAAATCAGCCGTAATACTATTACCATAAGGAGTTGCTTTAATTAATTCATATTTATTGTTACTATTCCACAAACTAGGAAGATCATGCGGGAAAATTGGAGCATTCTGCCCACTGAACAACCCTTCATATGTATTATTATCCAGACCACTTTCCAAATAGGTGTTGATATCTTCTAGCGTGTCCCAAGGCCTTTTGTATGCTTCGGCTGCATTTGAAGCATTAAAATCATTGACCCATTTAGGCAATTCATTCATATAGAAAGTACTTGTAATCCAATTGCCTTCACCCATGCCATAAAACCAATATGCAGCATTCGCGGTATGCCCGCCTGGCAATACGGCACCCCTGTCTTTTAAAGCGATAGCAATGGTCTTGCCTCGCATTTGGGTATGCAATCGCAACTGGTCTGTCACTGTGGTAACTATCATTCTATGTGGCGACATTTCGCCCGCATCCGCGGTTGTGCCAACTGAATTAAAAGTATCATCTGATGCACAATACACGTCTTGATCAGTTTCCTTGTCATACCAATTATTCCCAATGATGCCATGGCTAGCAGGCGTGGTGCCTGTATAAACCGAAGTATGGCCAGGCCCTGTACTAGTTGGTGCATAATTGAAATGATTGTTCTTGCAATTAAAACCTTCATTGACCAATCTCTTAAAACCATCATCTTTATAATGGTCCCAAAAACGGGTTAGGTAATCATAGCGCATTTGATCTACCACAATACCTACAACCAATTTTGGGGAGACTTTTAAGTGGTCTGAATTTTCAATCTTATTATCATTCCTGGCCTTCTTTTGAGCCAGTGTATCGTAAGTATTACAGATAAGGAAAATTGCTAATAAAAGGAGAGGTAAACTATTCTTATGCATAGGTAATTAATTGATTATGCAAAAATATAGAAATAAACCCTTAAAAGATTAAATGAAGGTTAAAAGACATTCATTATTGCTATTTTTACAATCATAAGTCTATAAATATTCTATGAATTACCTAGCATCAATTGGCAGCTATGCGATTATGATTAAAGAGGTTTTTAGGAAACCCACCAAATGGAGCATAATGAAGTCATTGATTCTTAAAGAGATAGATGAACTCATCTTTGGTTCGCTGGGGATACTTATATTCATTTCTTTCTTTATAGGTGGAGTTGTGGCCATACAGACCGCATTGAACATCACCAGTGAACTTATTCCCAAAAACTTGGTTGGATTCGCTACAAGACAATCCATTATATTGGAATTTGCCCCAACTTTCTGTTCAATCATAATGGCTGGCAAGGTAGGTTCTTATATAACAAGTAGCATAGGCACCATGCGGGTTACAGAGCAGATTGATGCTTTGGAGATGATGGGTGTAAATGCATTGAATTACTTGGTTTTTCCGAAAATTATCGCATTATTACTATATCCTTTTTTAATTGCCATCTCCATGTATATTGGGATTTTTGGAGGATGGTTTGCCGGGGTGTTTGGCGGGTTCAGTACAAGTGCGGATTTTGTGGAAGGGTTACAGTTGGACTTTATACCTTTTCATGTTACATATGCTTTTATAAAAACTTTGGTCTTTGCCTTTATTTTGGCAACCATACCCTCTTTTCATGGGTTTTATATGAAAGGTGGTGCGCTTGAAGTGGGTAAGGCAGCAACAACATCTTTTGTATGGACTAGTGTGGTGATTATCATTCTGAATTATGTTTTAACGCAACTTTTACTGGGCTAATGATTGAGGTAAACGACATATATAAATCTTTTGGTGACACCCCTGTTTTAAAGGGCATTAGCACAGTATTTGACAAAGGCAAGACCAACTTGGTCATTGGTCAAAGTGGCTCTGGAAAGACCGTATTCCTCAAATGTCTTTTGGGTCTTTTCAGCCCGGATAAAGGCACTATTAGCCATGACGGAAAAATCTATTCCCAACTATCGCCAAAAGATCAACGAAATCTGCGCCAGGACATGGGTATGGTTTTCCAGGGAAATGCCTTATTTGATTCAATGACCGTTGAAGGCAATGTCATGTTTCCGTTGGAAATGTTTACCAAGCAATCCCAATCTGAGATGCAAGACCGTGCCGATTTTGTATTAAAAAGGGTGAACCTAATAGATGCCCACAAAAAATATCCCGCAGAGATTTCAGGGGGAATGCAAAAACGGGTAGCTATCGCCAGGGCAATAGTTATGAACCCTCGATATTTGTTCTGTGATGAACCTAATTCTGGACTTGACCCAAGAACAGCCATAATAATAGATAACCTTATACAGGAAATAACCAAGGAATACGACATTACCACTGTAGTAAACACACATGATATGAACTCGGTGATGGAAATTGGTGAGAAAATTGTTTTCCTGAAAAACGGAATCAAAGAATGGGAAGGCACCAAAGATGAAATTTTTAAAACCGATAATGAAGCAGTAACCAGCTTTGTTTATTCATCTGAACTATTTAAAAAAGTAAGACAACTGTATATTGGGGGGCATGATTAATCTTGGATTACCTCTTTAAGCTGGATTGTACTGTCTTTCAATCTAAGCTTTAACCAATTATGCAGTTTTTTCATGTCGGCATCGGTTTGAATTCTTTTAGTATCCCGCTTCCATATAACTTCAAAAAAGGGAATGGTATCGGTTTTATTGAAATCAGTTTGTATGGTTGGGGAAAACCCTATGGATACTAAATTCTCATAGTTGGTTTTGGCCTCGGCACTTACTTCTGAAAAAGGAATCGATAATCTACCCAATTTACCCAGCTCTGCTTCCAACACTTTAATTCGTGCATCCTTGTCCAATAACTCGGTTTTTTGGGTTTCATATAACTGATCTACATATTTAAGCTGATCCACTTGCTCATTTTTTGCCCCTTGGATAATACGAAGTTCTGTCTCTTTTAATCTGCCAAAATTTTCATCCTCATTTTTTTGTTTATTCCAAGTTGCAATTACATTATCAGGAATGGTTTCATTGCCCATAAAGACCAATTCAATAACAGGATTCACCCCCTTATTGAATTCGATATCCGTAAAGTCCTCCATAAACCGACCTGAACCTGAAAATTGATAGGGAGCAACTTTAGCTTCAACGAAGTTTTGTGCCTGTTTCCTAAACAAGGATTCTTGTATAGCACCCCAAAAAGTAATGCCTGCAGGAACCATTACCAAAATTGCAAATAAGGAAGCTGCCCTACCTATAAGCCTTCTCTTTTTAGAATTCACATAGCGAACCATAGGAAAACGCAACAATTTCAAAACCAAAAAAGTTGCCAAGGCAATAAAAATGGTATTTATACTGAATAAATACATCGCACCAGTAGCGTACTCATAATTGCCAATGGCAAGACCAAAACCAACAGTACATAACGGTGGCATTAAAGCCGTTGCAATGGCGACGCCAAAAATCACGGAGGCTATGGTACCCTTTTTTGCTCGTGCAATGACTAGGGCCAGACCCCCAAAAAAAGCAATAAGCACATCACGAATATCAGGCGCTGTACGCGCCAAAAGCTCTGAGGATTCATCGCGTAAAGGAAATATGGCGAAAAACAAATAGGCCGTTAATACACTCAAAACGACCATTACTGCAAAGTTCTTCAAAGACCTCCGCAATGTATCAACATCATTGACGGCTAAAGACAGGCCAATTCCCAATATTGGCCCCATTAAAGGAGAAATTAACATGGCGCCAATAACAACAGCTGTTGAATTGGCATTTAGACCTACCGATGCAATGAATATAGAACAGATAAGAATCCATGACGTATGTCCCTTAAAGGGAATATCGGCAATAATTGCTTCTTTCGTTGCCTCTTGGTCCGTGTTTTTTCGAATATCAAGAAGTTCAGAAAGAAACTTTTTAGTACTTCCGAATAAGCCCTGTATATCTTTTTTTACTTCTTCTCCACTTTCACTTAGCGGAATATCACTTTCTTCGTTTAGATTTTCACTCATAATTAAGCATACTTATCGCCAAACTTATCTATTACCTTACCTAGTACTTGTTTTATGTCTTGTTCTTTTGATTTTGGATAGATGAGCAAAACTTCTTCTTTGTCAACAATTATATAATCGTTTAGGCCATCGACTACCACAATTTTATCCTTGGGTGAACGGATCATATTTCCTCGTGCATCTTCTGTGATTACTTTGCTGTTTACTACTGCATTGTTCTCACCATCCTTATCCAATTTATCATACAAAGAACCCCAAGTTCCCAGGTCATTCCAATCAAAAGTAGCTGGAAGCACATAAATGGCCTTGGATTGTTCTAAGATAGCATAATCTATAGAAATATTTTCTGCCTTAGGATAGTTCTCCTTTATAAATTCTTGTTCACCGCTGGTGTTATATTGGGCAACTCCAGCTTCAAACAAAGTATATTGTGCTGGTTGAAAGTTTTTAAAAGCATTCACAATTGTATTTACACCCCACATAAATATTCCGGCATTCCATAGAAAATTGCCTTGGGCCAAAAATTCCTTTGCAGTTTTATAATCTGGTTTCTCGCGGAATTGGT
>CBDUKE010000026.1:0-32281 GCA_965367725.1 uncultured Maribacter sp.
ATTATACCTGGGATATTAATGGTGGTCTCTTTTCAGGTGGGCCACAGCCTACTGGGGAGGTAGTATTACCATTATCTGGAGCTGGAACTTATACTATTACAGTTACAGATGCCGATACTGGTTGTACAGATACCGCTTCTTTCGATATACTAGATGCCCCTATTTTGACTTTAGGTGGTACTGTAACGCCGATGAGCTGTGCTAATAGTAACTTGGGAAGAGTGGTTGCCAATGCTGCCGGAGGCTGGGGAACTAATAGATATACTTTGGAATATCCTTCAGGATTTACTGTAGGCCCAAAATCAGGTAGCACTTTTGGAAATTTATCAGAGGCTTCAAGTCCTGGAAATCCTTACATTTTATCTGTTGAAGATTCCGAAGGTTGTACGGCAACTTTTAATTTTGACTTGACTCCTTTGAACGCACCAACGGTAAGTCTTGATGCTGCGGCTTCTGATTTCTGTTTTGTCCCTGCAACTGGAGCTACAATTGCAGTAACTTCCACTGCTGGCTCTGCACCTCTTGCAAGTCATCAATATCGAATTAATGGTGGAGCATTACAAGCAAGTTCGGTTTTTACAGGATTGGCTCCAGGAAATCACACCATAGAGGTAGTTGACGGTAATTCTTGTAGCGATACCGTGAATGTTACAGTTAATCCTCAATTGAGAGTATATACAAACGTGGTTACAGAAATACCATGTGGGGGAGCTCCCGGACAAATACGGGTTATTGTTGCAGGGGGTTATACTGCAGGTGCAGGCCCAAAACAATATGAAGTAAGTGCTGATAATGGAATAACATTTTCTGCACCAGTTCCATTAACATCGACAAACTTTTTATATGATACTAATATTCCAGGCGAATACATTTTTCGTGTTGTAGATAATGAAAGTTGTACAGCGGATTCCAGTCCTATAACATTGGATCCTCCAGTATCAATAGATCCAGCAGCATTTACGATTATTCCTGCTAGCTGTGGTCAAACAGACAATGGTATAATGATAATCACACCAGATGCCTTGAGTGGAATTGCTCCTTACACCATTAGTTTCGATGGAGGACCTTATACCTCACAAACGGTATATTCCAATTTAAATTCTGGCCAAACTTATACGTACCAAGTACGTGATGCAAGAGGTTGTGAGACTGTACTTGATTCAGAAACTATTCCGTTGGATGGTACTCCAGCTCCAGATGCAACAGTATCGGAAGTTGTGGCAACATGCAGTGGCGGTATTGTTGAAGGTGGAATCCAAGTTACTTCGGTTGCTGGTGGTACCCCTGACTTCACCTATATTTTACAGGATCAATTTGGGGCTGAGCTTTCCCGAATTGGCCCAACGGCAAGTACAGCTGAAACATTTTCAAACTTAATTCCAGGTATTTATACTGTGGTTACTATTGATGCCTTAGGTTGTAGGGACGAAGATACGGTAACTGTTACTCAAACCACAGTAACAGTGGTTCCAGATCCGGTAGTACCTGTATGTAATATAGCAGGATTTAGCAATACCGTTGAGATATTCGGTGGAACTGGACCGTTTTTAATCCGTCTTGAGAACGATCCACTGGCACCTGTATCACCCAACATTCCGCCTAGAAGACATACATTTTCTGGTTTGCAATATGGTGTAACTTATACAGTTGAGGTAACCGATACTTTCGGTGATCCAAATCCCGCGAATTGGTGTGTTTATTTAGTCGAAATTCCACCAGAAGATGGGCCGGGTGTAGATGTCACAGCCGTTTCTACTCCAGGTTTCTGTGATGTAAACAGAAATGGTGAAATAACATATACCGTCACAGGATTCGCTCCGGGTGATAATTTACAAATTGATTTACTGAACAATGACGATGGATCAATTACGCCAATCGAAACAGTAGCTCCTGGAGCTGATCCCTATGCCAATACCTATTTGGCTTTACCAGGAGATTATCAAATTATAGTGACTAATTTAACCGACAATTGTACGGATGCTACAGGAATAATCATAGATCAGAATCTACCTTCTATTGACATTTTAAATTTAACGCCTGCCAATTGTAATGCAAATGGTTCATTTACTGTACAAGGAAATGGTGGTGCAGGTGCACCATATACCTTCGCATTTATGGATTCAGGTGTTCCTCCTACACTACTTGATTTCGGGACAGCAACTACCTTTTTCGGACCTCCTGGAAATTATGATATTTATGTTCAAGATGTAAGTGGTTGTACGTCATTTGCAAATGCTGAAATTATCCCATTAGATCCAGCATTACCGCCACCAACAGTAATAGTAGATAATCAATGTGATGTTTCTGCACCATTATTTGATATTACGGTTAGTGTGCCATTGACAGTAGATACTCCAAGGTTTACTTTAGGAGGTGTGACTTTGACCACGAACCCTGCAACCTTCCAGGTAAGTAGCCCTGGCAGTTATATTGTGGATGTTGTGGATGCTGACGGTTGTACCAGTCAGGGACCCGCCATTGTATATGATTTCTTGTCTGCTTCAGGTGGGTTCTCAACAGAATCAACCTGTAATAATGCAGACGGTGTAATAACAATAATTCCAAATGGAGGTAGTGGTGATTTTACATATGAACTCCAGGATAGTGCGGGATTACCATTAGGACCAACCAATAATACAGGAATATTCAATAGTATCATTCCCGGAGGTTATAAGGTTTTAGTAACAGATAATATAGTTACCGATGGGGTTTTTAATTGTACGTTCTTGGTTGATAATATTAATTTAGACCTTGCAGTTTTACCCATTATTTTGCCCACTATACCTCAAGATGTAACTTGTAATGGGGATAGTGATGGTAGTATTGATATTGTATTACAGGCGGGAACGGATGTTGACAGTCCAATCGATTACCAATTGGTAGATTTTGTTACAAGAGCTCCTATAACTAACAACAATTCAGGATCATTCCCTAACCTGAGCCCAGGTAGTTATGAAGTTGAGGTACTTACAGCTAGGAATTGCCCTGCTCTTTCTGGAGAATTGGTGATTGTGGAACCTGCAGCGTTTTCCATTACTGCAAGTGCTCCTGATTTTGCCTGTGAACCCGGTGCGAATCGGTATAGTTCTACAATTGTAACTGTTGCAATTGTAGACCCTGGAACCGTGGGAACTGGATATCAATATAGTATTACTGGATTTTCAAACTATCAATCTGTCAATACATTTGAAATCGTTGATAACGGCTTACCACAAGATATTACGGTTTATGCGATAGATGGTAACGGATGTCAAACAACATTTAATTTACCAACGTTGAATCCGCCTACAGATATAACCTCCTCAATCATTCAGGTTGACCCATTAAACTGTCAGGATGATGAACGTGTGCGAATTCAAATAGTAGGGACCACCGATTTTACAGTCACAACCGTTTCTATAGCTCTAGTGGCACCAGTGACCAATACACCAGGCAATGATTATGTTGATGTCTACTTGCCAGCAACAGGGGACTATATTTTCGAAGTTACTGATAATATTGCCGGTTGTGCTTACCCGATGCCTATTCATACAGTTATTGAACCCATTGACCCAACTGTGGTGATCAGTGAGGCTAAAGCGGTAACCTGTTTTGTACCTGGTAATGATGGTGAGTTATTCATTGAGGTAACAGATTATATAGGAGTCTATACGTATAATGTTTATAGCAACAGTGATCCTGGTAAAACCACAGTATTGGCTACGGGTAGTTTTGACACGAATAACTTCCCTGACATTAATGGTGACCCTGCTCGTATAACTGGCTTAACAGGAGGTAATTTCTTCGTTGAGGTTATTTCTACGGATATACCGTTCTGTTCAAGCGATAGTAATGCTGCAACGATCAGAACACCGAATGGCCCTCTTCAAGTTGACGCTATAGAAGTAGGTAATACAGGATGTAACAATGATACCGGCAAAATAGAAGCTACAGGTCAAGGAGGATGGAATGGTTCCCCTTATGAATATCGATTGTTGGTCAGTGCCGATGGAGGTGCAACTTATCCTACAGAACTGGTACCATTCTCAAATATAAGCGTCTTCGAAAATCTACCAAGTGGGGATTATCAGGTCGAAATTAGGGATGTCGAAGGGTGTACAGATACATTTGAATTGAACTTACCACCCGTACCTCAAATAGATGCCGGTATTCGTGAACCTTTAAGCTTACAGTGCCCTGGAGGAAATAATGCTGTGTTGGAGGCTTATGATCCTACCACGGGAGATGCAACTACAGCAACAGCCGGTGCAACCGGAGGATATCCTGGTGCCGGATATAATTATAGATTACTTTATTTAAATAGTAATGATAATACAGATATTGGATCTGCAAGTGGATTACAAAATTCACCAACATTCATAGGTACTAGCGGTGGCTTTATTAGTGAAGGTTGGTACGCTGTTGAAGTATCTTCCAGTTTCGATTGTCTATTTGTTACAGTACCATATTATGTGGATCCACCACCTCCTGTAGAACCAAGATTGGTACAAACAAGAGTACCAGGTTGTGGCGGTCTAGGAGAAGTGCGTTTGACCATTGAAAATCCGGATCCATTGTTCACCTATGAATATCTTGCGATTGAAAACGGAGTGGCCATTGGCTCATATACTGACATGACAGGGACTTCTGAGCTATTCCCAGGAGTAGCAGGGATCACCTATCAGTTTGATGTTAGAAAGAAAAATGCCTCGAATATTTGTCCAGCTGTGAGGTCCAACGGTATTACAATGACAGATGCCACGGGAATTACATTATTACCAAATCAGCCAGATGATATTTCATGTGCTTCCGAATTGGATGGAAGGATAGAATCATTTATCAATGGTGGTGTGGGCAATAACTTATTTTACCTATTTGCAGGTGACCCAGTTGATGCATTTAGCCCATCTGCTTCGGCGACATTGATTAGAGGACCGCAGGATAATGGTACTTTCGAAGGCCTTCCTGAAGGGGCAACCTACTATATTGCCGTAACGAGTGGGATTAGCTGTAGCGATATTGCCGGCCCATTTGAGATAGTTAGGCCAGAACCTATTTTATTCAATGCGACACCAACACCTGTTACTTGTAATGGTGATGAAGACGGAACAATTTCAATAGAAGTTACAAGCGGGGGAGTTGGTCTAATACAGTTCGCCATAGAACCACATTTCAATGAATTCTTTAGTGACCCTTTGACCCCTGGTAATTATACTTTCGAGGAATTAGCGGCTGGCAGTTATGAAATTTTGATCCAGGATGAAAACGGTTGTTTTGAGAAACAGACATTAACAATTTCAGAACCTGATGAGGTAAGTATCGACAATGTGTCAACAACGCCCGAAACTTGTATCGGTTTTGCCAATGGTACAGCGCAATTAACAATTTCAGGGGGAACGCCATTTGTTGACCCGGTAACCTTCGTAAATTATTATGAAACCATGCTTGTTGGGCCTAATTCGGATGGTAACGAGGTTTTTGTTAGGAATGACAATTTATACTTTGATAATCTAATAGGGGGAGAAACCTATATAGTTTTTGTGCAGGACGCCAATATGTGTGGGGACGATGCATTGATTCCTATTGATATTGGGGTCGATATTACGGCGGAAACGCTTGTACAATATGGTTGTGAAGGTATTTTCCCGAACAGTACCATTTCAATTGAAATGCAAGATGCCAGCCTGTTACCACAATTACTATTCTCGTTGGATGTTGACGATATAAATCAAGCTGATACCCAAACTACTTGGGGAGATTTATCAGCTGGAAACCATACCGTTTATATATATCATGAAAATGGCTGTACGAGTTTTGAAGAGTTCACTATTGATAGTTATGACCCACTAACAATTAGTGCGGTAAAAACAGGCCCTAATGAGCTTACGGCAACAGCAGCAGGAGGTTTTGGCGGATATGAGTATTTCTTCCAAGGGGAATCCTATGGTAGTGAAAATATATACACCACTAATGAAAGTACAACGGTTACCGTTCGGGTGGTAGATCAAAATGGTTGTGTGGCTGAGGTTAGAGTGCCATTTGAGTTTACAGGAATGTTGGAAATTCCGAATTTCTTTACTCCAGATGGTGATAACAATAATGATGTTTGGTCTCCAAAGAATAGGGATTTCTTCCCGAATATTGAAGTGAAGATCTATGATCGTTATGGTAGGGTAGTCGCCATACTTGATCAAGTGCGCAATTGGGACGGTAATTATGACGGTAGCCCAGTGCCTTCAGGGGATTATTGGTACGTAGTCAATGCAAATGACAAGAGCGAAATCAGATATGTTGGGCACTTTACCCTCTATCGATAACATAATATTTAAATTCTTATCAAGGCCGTTTTTTAAACGGTCTTTTTTTATTTTTAAGAAGAGGGTGTTTCATACTATTGATAAATACTTTTGACTTCATTAATTTAAAGTTTTTATAAAATACTTGGAATATAGTATCTTAACAGGAATGAAAAGATATGTACAGTTCGCAATTGTATTGATGCTCCTACAAGGTTGTTCCGCGCAAAAAAAACCACAATTGATTGCTGCTGATATGGAAACTGTAGTTTCTGAATCGCTGAGTTATTATCTCTATTTTCCAAAAGACTATGAAAGCGAAAAGAACAAAAAATTCCCTTTGCTCTTATTCTTACATGGTGGAGGTGAATCGGGAGATACCCTATCTACCATAAAATCGAATGGGCCTCCAAAAATGATCGCGGAGGGCAAACAATTTCCATTCCTAATCTTGGCCCCACAGAATCCATATAAAAAGAAATGGTGGAACACAAGAGCAGTTGCCCAACTTTTGGATACAATTGCTGAAAACAATAGGGTTGACATAAATAGGATATACCTTACTGGGTTGAGCAGGGGCGGGAGCGCTGCTTGGGAAATGGCTGTGCAATATCCCGATAAATTTGCCGCAATGGCGGTGGTTTGTGGAATGACCCCCTTACCGTATGCCTCCTGGATCAATAAAGAATTACCCATATGGGTATTTCACGGGGATCAAGATCAATCCATACCAATTTCGGAATCGGTCGATATGGTTGATAAGCTTAAAGCCATGGGGTACAATGTTAATTTCACTATTTATGAAGGTGTTGGTCATAATTCATGGGAGAATGCCTATACCAACGAAGCATTATATTCCTGGTTTGTTAAACAGAAAAAAAGATAGCAATAGTATAAAAGTTGAATGTTTTTTAGGGTAAAATGACGATTTCCTAGAACATAAAACCAGAAGTAATCGATAATTTTATAGGGTTTCATAAAAATAATTACAATGAAAAATTCACTATTCAACTTTAAGTTTTCAATGCTCGTTCTACTACTTTTAGTTACAGGTTGTAAAGAGAAAATGCCAATTGATAAGGGTATCTATAGTGAGCAAATTAGATTGAACCAAATTGGGTATTACCCACAAGCCACAAAAAAGGCAGTAATTGTAAATGGTAATGGCACTATGGATTTTCAACTTGTCGATGCCAAGACCATGAAAGCTGTTTATAAGGGTGTACTATCTGAGGAAAGATCTTGGAAATTGGCTGATGAAAAGGTTCAAATAGCTGATTTTAGCGATGTTTCCAATGAAGGGGAATATTTGATATATATTGAAAGATTGGGATATTCCTATCCTTTTAAAATTGAAAAGAACGTTTTGAAAGATGTTTTCCAAGGTTCGGTCAAAGCCATGTACTATCAAAGAATGGGGATGCCCTTGGAGAAAAAATATGCAGGTAAATGGCATCGCCCAATGGCACACCCAGACGACAGTGTTGCCTTTCATAGTTCCAGCGGCAGAAAAGAAGGTTTTTTGGTTTCGCCAGGAGGCTGGTATGATGCAGGGGATTACAATAAATACGTAGTAAACGGCAGTTTTCCGTTAGGGCAGTTTTATCTGTTTCAGGAACAATATCCGAATATCATTGCAGATGGTGAGCTTAATATTCCTGAAAGCGGGAATGGAATAAGTGATTATTTGGATGAGTTGAAATATGAAATGGATTGGCTATTGACAATGCAAGATAATGATGGTGGATTATTCCATAAGCTAACTGCACTGAATTTTGAAGGTATGGTCATGCCGCATGAGGCCAAAAGCCAAAGATATGTTGTAGGCAAAGGAACGGCGGCCTCTTTGGATTTTGCGGCTTGTGCAGCTCAGGCATTTAGAATTTTTGAAAAAACAGACACTGAGTATGCGGCTACTTGTTTAATAGCAGCAGAGAAGGCATATGGCTGGGCCGAAAGGAATCCTGAGGTGGAATTCTTAAATCCTGAAGGGGTTTCAACAGGCCAATATGGCGATAAAGACTTTGAGGATGAATGGTTTTGGGCCAATGCCGAACTCTTTATTTCAACGAAAGATGAAAAATACCTTAAAAGAATAACTGAAAACCCTTATAATTTTGAGTTTGTGCCTGGCGATAACTGGACTAAATTCATGCGTTTTATGGGGATGTTTACGTTGTTGGACCACAAAGAAGCCTTGCCTATTGAAGTGTACGAAAGCATCAAAAATGGCATTTTGAATGTTGCCGATGAATTAGTGGGGAAAACTAAGGAATTGGATTATTTTCAGCCGTTGAATGATTTTCAATGGGGATCGAATAGTGATGTTTTGAATGCAGCCATAATTGTGGCGCAAGCCTATAAATTGGAGCAAAAGCCAGATTATTTGACAACTATTCAGCAAGCCGCGGACTATGTTCTTGGCAACAATGCCACCGGTTATAGTTTTGTGACAGGATTTGGTGATAAAACACCAATGTTCATTCATCATAGGCAAAGCGAAGCAGATGGGGTAAAGGAGCCTGTTCCTGGGTTGATTTCCGGAGGGCCCAATTATGGGAAACAGGATGCCACCGCTGGTGTTGTTTATCCTGAGAATGCATCACCAATGAAAAGTTGGGTAGATCAAGAACCCAGTTACGCAAGTAATGAAATTTGCTTGAATTGGAACGCCCCCTTGACCTATGTGCTTGGCTTTTTAGAACAGGAATCAAAATAAGAAGATTATGGTTAAAATGAAGTTTCTGGAGTTTGCAATCGCTTTCATTCTATTGCTAGGTGTAAACGGTATGTCAATGGCCTCTACCAATCCGGACATTGGTCCAGTCAAATCTAAAAAGAAAGAGCCTCGAAATGTCATTTTTATTTTGACCGATGACCATCGTTATGATTATATGGGATTTACAGGAAAAGTACCTTGGTTGGAAACCCCAAATATGGATAAGTTGGCTGCTGAAGGTGCTTATTTGCCAAATGCGTTTGTCACTACTTCACTTTGTTCGCCTAGTAGGGCTTCCATATTAACAGGACAATTTTCCCATACACATACCATAGTAGATAATCAAGCCCCTGATCCAGGGAATCTTACCTATTTTCCACAATATTTGGAAAGGGCAGGGTACCAAACGGGATTTTTTGGCAAATGGCATATGGGTGATCATGGCGATGAACCACAACCAGGATTCACACATTGGGAGAGTTTTCCGGGGCAAGGGGTTTATTACAATCCAACCTTGAATATAAATGGGGAAAGAGTGGCCTATAAGGATTCGACCTATATTACCGATCTTCTTACTGAACATGCGATCGATTGGCTAGGAAAAAGGGACAAGAACAAGCCATTTTTTGTTTACTTATCGCACAAGGCCGTCCATGCAGGTTTTAAACCGGCCCAACGTCATAAGGGAAAATATAAGGGGAAACAGATAACCTTACCTGCTACTTATGACCAAACGAAAACAGGGGCATATCGAGATTTAAAATGGCCGCAATGGGTAGCGGACCAACGAATTAGTTGGCATGGTGTTGATTATATGTACCATGATAATAAGGATATTCATGAAATGGTTGTTGATTATTGCGAAACGCTTTTAGGGGTTGACGAAAGTGTGGGTGCGGTCATGGATTATCTGAAAAAAGAAGGTTTGGATGAATCAACCCTAGTAATTTATATGGGGGATAATGGCTTTAGTTGGGGAGAACATGGATTGATTGATAAACGTCATTTCTATGAGGAATCAGTCAAGGTTCCTTTATTGGTTCGATGTCCTGAACTTTTCGAAGGCGGAAAAACTCCTTCTCAAATGGTTCAGAATATTGATATTGGACCAACAATTTTGGCTGAAGCAGGGCTAGAACAACCTAAGAACATGCCTGGTTTATCTTTTATCCCGATGCTAACCGGGGATACCAATGCAGCATCCCGTAAAGAAGTATTTTATGAATATTACTGGGAATATGACTTCCCTATGACACCAACGGTGTTCGGGATGCGAACCGATCAATACAAATACATAAAATATCACGGCATTTGGGACCGTAATGAGCTTTACGATTTAAAGAATGACCCCGATGAGATGTACAATTTAATTGCTGATCCGGATAAGCAGGAAATAGCCAAATCTATGTCCGCTGCTATTTATGATTGGATGCAAAGAACAGATGGTATGCACATTCCCTTAAAAAGAACGGTCAAATATCGTTTTGGGGATTTTAAGCACAAGAATGAGCATTAATACATATGGTCTCAATGTTGGAACTTAGTTATTTGGATTTATTGACTTTTATCAATTGTACATAATCACTGTTCTTGCTCAAAATTAAATGTTCCTTACCATTTATGGTAATCTTCGCCATGTCCTTGACATCACCTGGGGCATATAAACCGCTTTCTAAAGCTCTTGTTGCTGTGAAACCCCCTTGGCCATTGCCTTTTAATAAAAGCCCATTAGATGCATCATTTCTAGGTGTTTCCACTTCAGAACTGTACAAATTACCAACTACCACTACATCTAAATTGGAATCATTATCATAATCGTCAACCACTATTTTGTTAATACTAGACATTTGAGCTTCAATAGGTAATTGATGTTTTACGAATGAGTCGCCTTTATTTTCCAAATAGATGCTTGAAAACGATTTCACCTGGTAATGTAGCGAGTTTTCCAGTGACTCTTCAGTATAAACATCAACTAGTGTTGCCGTTGAATAAGAAGCATAATCCTCAAATTTTTTCTTGATTGCCGGTATTTGCTGCGATGAACATTCTCTTCCCCTTAAGGGGTATTCTTTACCGTCATTATAATAACTTAGAACAATATCATTGGTCTGGTTCTCATCAAAGTCATTAAAATAAATATCAAACGTTTGATCTTCAGTGGCCTTGTATTTATAGTTTAGCCCCAAATTACCAATGATGAAATCAATATCTCCGTCCTTGTCAAAATCACCTTCACTTATACTGAACCACCAGCCATTTGAATCGGCCAAATCATAATGCTCAGATACATTTTCAAATTTGCCCTTAGTGTTCTTTAAAATTGTAATCGGCATCCATTCACCTGTGATTACAAGATCTGTCCATCCGTCACTATCAAAATCCGTCCAGGAAGCATCTGTAACCATCCCAAGATTCTCCAATTCAGGGGCAATTTCTTTGGTAACATCCACAAAATGAGCTATTCCGTTTGCACTTCGGTTTTCCAATATATAACTATGGGCAGGCGATGGATAGTTTCCTGGGACAAGCCTGCCTCCAACAAATAAATCTAAATCACCATCTTTATCATAATCGAAACTTTTGACCCGTGATCCACTGGTATACATTTTTGGCAAGGCATCACTTGATTTAGTGAATTCACCTTGACCGTTATTAATGTAAAGTCGGTCTTGTAATATTGCTGTATTGGGTTCAAATTCATTGCCACCACTCACAATATAAATATCATTGTCAGCATCATTATCGGCATCAAAAATATGAATACCCATATCTTCATGCATTTTATCCAGAGTGAACACTTCGTGGTTTGTCTTACTGAATCCATCTGTTGTTTGCAGATAAATAGTGGCTTCTTGCATTGCTGCCCCACCTACTACTATGTCATCGAGCTGGTCACCGTTTAGATCAGCTGCAGCTACAAAAGGCCCCAACATTGAGGTCTTGTGCGGAATCAATACTTCTTTTACAAAATCATCATACCTATTTTCAACATGCAAATGATTGATAATCGAATCTTTCACAGTTGCGAATAATCTATCAGCTTTCATTTCGGGCTTTTCGTTGATCAAGGAAGCATCAGCATGTTTAAGGGCCAAAATTTGATTTGCATCGATATTTGTTAATAGTTGCGCTTTGCCATCTGGCCATTTAATTTTCAAGGTATCAATCTTTTGGGTTTTACCGAGCCCAAAATGTAATTGAGGTGCGACTGACGACTGGAAGCCCCTCGTCATGGTCATTTCTTGAAATTGAGTGCTGCTAGTCGATTTTAAATATACCTTGACACCAACACCATTAGGATTTTTTTCAGGGCCATTAAACCTTAAGGTGATGTGGTTGTTATGCAATGAGCTTGTATTCTCAAAAATCGATGCCGTATCATCAATATTATTGGTTACAATTTCAAGATCACCATCATTGTCCAGATCTACATAAACACTTCCATTGGAAAAACCTTTGAAACTGATTCCCCATTCCTCATTCATTTTAGTGAAGGTCAAATCCCCGTTATTCTTATAAGCATAATTATCTATTCTTTCAGAAGGCATTGCTAAACTCTTTTGCAATAGGCTGTCTTGTTTATGATTAGACTTATCCAGTGCTTTGAAATAGTCTTTATTATTAATCTCCCTACGCGTGCCGTTGGCAATAAAAATATCTTTCCAACCATCATTGTCCAAATCGGCAATTAAAGGCCCCCAACTCCAATCAGTAGAGGATATGCCCGCCAATCGTGAGATATTACTAAAGTCAGGTAAAGAATCATTGATATTACCGTTATTGAGCTGTAAGCTATTTTGCATATATTGGTAATGAAAACCGGCATTCACAGTACTCCAAAACAATTGGGGATTCATACTTGCCATATTGGCTTTAGACCTTCTGTTGTCTTCAGCGGTCATATCTACCTGAAAAATATCTAACAACTGATCATTATTAATATCTGCAATATCTACGCCCATGCCATAGAAAGCCGTGTTTTTGGTCAGCTGCTTAACAGATTCAGTAAAAGTTCCGTCTTTATTGTTCAGATAGAAGAGGTCTGGGGTACTAAAGTCATTTGAAACATATAGGTCTGGCCAACCATCTTGATTTAAATCACCCACCGTAGCGCTTAAGGACAGCCCAAAAGTTTTTAGTCCAGCATTTTTTGTTACATCTGTAAAGTGGCCACCGTCATTCCTAAAAAGCTTATCGGTCTCCGAGTCTTTTGCCAGATTTTTTTTAACGGCATAATATTGATTTGGGGCATTAAACGGGGTGGGAGGGTAATTTGCCACGTAAACGTCTAAATCCCCATCCAAATCATAATCAAAAAATGTTGATTGCACGCTATTATTTGCGTCATCCAATCCAAATTGCTTCGCCTTTTCTGAAAAAGTCAAATCTCCATTGTTTATGAACAATTGGTTTTCCTTTGGGCCATACTTTCCGCCAACTGAGCAGTAGATATCCAAAAGGCCATCATTATTCACATCTGCCATGGTAGCACCGGTATACCATCTATCATCACCTGCAGCAAAGGCACTTTCTGAGATATCCTCAAATTTAAGATCACCCTTGTTCAAGTATAATTTATTAGGCACCATATTGCCTGTGAAAAATAAATCTATTAACCCATCATTATTAATGTCTCCAGCAGAAACACCCCCTCCCATGTAGATATACCCATAGGTAAAATAATTTAAGGAATCATTTTCAGTTAGGGTGTTCGTGAAAGAGATACCGGTCTGGTTTTCGTTTAATTGATTGAAAATTTGCGCGGTTGTTTTATGGTTTTCTTTGTCATTACATGAAGATATTCCAACAAGGATCAAAGCTAGGAGTAGGTACTTTTTCATCTGCAAAAATTAGAATGTAAAAATAAAAAAAACGGAGCATTTAATGCTCCGTTTTAATTAATATAATACTAAAATTAAATTACTTACCAACCTGGGTTTTGTTTCAAAACACCAGCACTAATATCTATAGCTGTTATAGGAATTGGTAATAAATCATGTTTTGCCGTGTAAGGCTTAAAATCTTCTGCTACACCTGGAATGGTGCGCCCTTCATTTGTAATATATGCGTTCATGATAGTTTCAGCATTACCCCATCTTCTAAGATCAAATAATCTATGACCTTCCATGCCTAACTCCAAACGACGCTCATGACGAATTGCCTTTATTGCAGTAGCCTGATCGGCGAATGTAGTATAGGGTTCGATGACATAGTTTGCAGCAGGTGCATCACCAGCTTCATTCTGAACATAGGTCATGTTTTTAGCTCTGTTACGAATTAAGTTTACCCATTCTAAGGCAGTTGGCAAATCGCCAGTTTCTGCAGCAGCTTCGGCTCCCATTAGTAAAACATCGGCAAAACGTATAACGTTGTAATTTATACCAGAATGTTGTTGTCCCCAACCACCAGTACCTTGCTGGATACTCTGTTCACTTGCTTGATAAACATTTTTAGCAGGTAAATAAGGGCCAGATATATCTTGGTCAGTTGCTCTAATCCACGATTGTCCTGGCATTGGACCATATCCATTATAATCTATACCTCTTCTACCAACAGTATAGTCAAGACGAGGGTCTAGTGTGCCGGCTTCAGGAGTAAATTCCTCATAGCCCTCATCACCAGGAGAAAGAGTTTCATCAATTCCAAAATCGTTAGCAACATCATTGCCAGGTGCATTAAAAGTATCCAAAAGCGGTAAACCGGTAGCATCAGTACGAAAAGCATTAACCAAATCCTGGGTTGGTTGATAAAATCCACAGCAAGAACCAAAGGGTCCCGGATTTGGAAAATTCAAAACGCCTCCTATATTTCCATTTGGCGATTGGGCTTTGTCAGCTAAAAACTGAATAGCAAACAAGGATTCCGGACCATTTTCACCAGCAGCACTAAAATTATCCAAAAACTCAGGGTTCAAGCTATAACCACTATTTTCTATGACATCGGTAAAAAGTGTTAAAGCCGCTGCCCATTTGGACTGTTGCAAAAGAACCTTACCTAAATAAGCTTTTGCTGTCCAAGAGTCAGGACGACCGCGCTGTACCTGAGTATCAGGTAAATTATCTATAGCATATTGAAAGTCCGCTTCTATTTTATCCCAAATAGGACCTTCGTTGGGAATATTAAATTCTCTATTAGCCGTATTTTCTTCAGTGATGTAAGGTACATTTCCGTACATACGTTGCAATTGAAAATTAAAGTGACCTCTTAAGAAACGAGCTTCACCCAATTTAGCAGATAAGTCCACACCTTCTGGTGCTGCTGCTACCGCACTAATAGCCTTGTTTGCACGATTTACACCAGCAAAAAGAGAAGACCATTGACCTAAAGGATACCCATTGGCAGCATCACCATTGTGAATCTCCATTTGATATAAGGGGTCTTGATCATCATCGGTACTGCCTTTGTGAGCATCATCAGATAATGCATCAAGCCACCAGTTGTCACCCGTTTGGGCAAAGCCGTTACCAGAAGCACTATTTCTTTGTCCGTCTAGAGCAGAATATGTAGCTACCAATAAAAGTTCGACACCACCTTCGCTAGCTAGAATATCCTCACTAAGTGCTCCAATCGGAGCAATTTCCGTAAAATCATCACTACAAGCCACTAAAGCGGTAAATAGCGTGATATAATAAATAAATCTTTTTTTCATTTTCTTACAATTTTAAATTAATTCCAAAAGTAAATATTTTTGCTTGTGGGTATACATTATTATCTATCCCTAAATTCAATTGATTATTCCCGATTGCATTAATCTCTGGGTCAAAGCCTGTATAATCAGTAAAGGTTAACAAGTTTGTACCTTGAATATAAATGCGCAAAGAGGTCGCTCCAATTTTATCTATTATCGTATCAGGCAGGGAATATCCTAACTGAAGGTTTTTTAATCTTAAAAATGAACCGTCTTCAACAAAATAGGTGCTTGGTCTTGTTTCACCAGTTCCGCCGAGACTTAAGGCAGGAAGAATAGCATCAGTATTTGAAGGAGTCCATGAATCTAAAACCCTTACACTCCGGTTGCTGTTAACAAAGGTAGGAAAGTCAGTATATATTTTATCGTAATTATAAATTTCGTTTCCTTGACTTCCATTCAGGAATGCCGATAGATCAAATCCTTTATATCCGAAATTAAGGTTTATACCATAGGTAAAGTCAGGATGTGGTGAGCCAATATACTTACGGTCTGCTTCAAAATCAACAGTGCCATCACCATCAGCATCCGCATAGGTAAACCTACCGTTATCATCAAAACCAGTTACTTCTAAACCATAGAAAGAAGAAAGGGGTTGCCCTACGTCTGATCTTGTCAATACACCAGGTCTGAAACTATCTCCTGAAAGCTGACCTGCTAGAGACAGCACTTCATTTTTATATGCAGAAATGTTAGCTGATATACCATAAGAAAACCCAGAGGCCGTTTCATCTGCATATCCCAAACCGATATCAAAACCTTTGTTACTGATATCTCCTTGATTTACAAAGTCAGCATTAGCATCTAAAGCCGTAGTGGTCACACCTCCTGTATTTGGTGTAATTAAATCAATAGTTTTGATGTTAAAGTATTCAACATCCAAAGAAAGTTTGCTATTGAACATCGCTAGCTCCATACCAACATTTGTTGACTCACTAGTTTCCCATTTAAGGTCAGGGTTACCAAATGCACTTAAAATAGCTCCTTCTGCGATTTCAGTACCATTAATAGCATAATTTGCTAAATTCTCATTACCTGAAAGAATATTCAAATCTGGATTCCCAACAGGTAAAGTTTGATTACCCAATTGACCCCATGATCCTTTTAGTTTAAGTCTGTTTACAATTCCATCTTGTGGAAAGAAATCTTCCTGACTGATTAACCAACCACCACTAAGAGCGGGGAAAGTTTGGCTTTTGTTATCACCTGAAAAACGAGACGATGTATCATTTCTTAAGGTACCTGTCAAAAAGTATTTGCCTTGGTAGTCGTAACTAACAGTACCGAAAACAGAAAAAAGTGTATTTTCACCATCATACGTATTATCCAAATTAACAATAGGCGATCCTGTACCATTGTCTAAAAGATAAAATTCAGGAGTTTCAAAACGATACCCAGTTCTACTAACGGATAGCCCTTTATTGCTTTCACTTAAAGATTCAACACCAGCAAGCGCGTTGATAGAGTGATCTCCGAATTGTTTATTATAGGTCAACGTATTGGTCCAAGTCCAATTAAAACTATTGTTATTTCTTTCCGTTAAGGTATTGGTTGCCAATGGCTCAATGTGTTCTGGGTCTAACGCATTAAAAACACGCCCATTATAAGCCTCAATATTACCCGCAAGCGTTGTTTTGGCAGTTAAACCCTCAGCTAATTTTGCAGATAAATAAACATCTCCAAAAACCCTAAATAATTTATTAAAATCATCTTTTCCTCTGATTAACTGAGCGACAGGGCTTCTTGTATTACTAGTACCAGGTGCACTTGAGCCAGCTAAACGCCCTTCGGCATCATATACGGGAATTAACGGATTCATTCTCATAGCATCCTCAACGCGATTGCCATTGATCGTATTTGAGAAAGAGGCGCCCATATGCTCACCTATAGTTACACTCTTGCCAATTTTAAATTCAGTATTCACTCTAACAACGGCTTGCTTAAAACCAGTTTCTAGTTGAATACCGTCGCGATTAAGATAGTTGGCAGAGAAAAAGTATTTACCTGTCTCATTACCATTTGAAACCGAAACCGAAGCATTTTGAGTTGGTGCGGTTCTAAATATAGCATCAAGCCAATCAGTTCCACCAGGTGCAACATTAGCTACTGCCGGACTTTTTGTAATTGCAGGGTCATAAGAAGTTACATAGGTATAACCAGATAGCGTACTAGGCACAACTGCACTAGCTCCACTCCCATATTGTGGATGGCTATAGCCTGCAACACCATCGTTGGCAGCACTCTGAAACAACATGTCACCATGTTGTTGTGCATTCAATAGTTCTGGGACATTGCCAGCTTGAGAAAATCCAGAATAAATATCTACTGAAACTTGCGCTTTATCCATATTATACCCACCACCTTTGGTAGTTATAATAACCACACCATTGGCAGCTCTAGCACCGTAAATTGCAGCAGCGCCATCTTTTAGCACGTTCATCTGATCAATGTCATTCGGGTTAATGCTATTTAAAACTGAAGCATTATCCGTTTGCACACCATCTATTATAAACAAGGGGTTGGTGTTATTTGAAGAACCAAAACCACGAATATTAATTTTAGGTGCAGCACCAGGGTTTCCATTATTCACAACGGTAACACCAGTAACTCTACCTTGCAGCGCCTCGGCAGCGTTCACAAGAGGTGCTTTAGTAGCTTCTGAAATATCTACGGAAGCAACAGAACCTGTAATATCCCCCCTGGTCTGGGTAACATACCCTGTAACAACAACTTCATCCAATTGACTTGAGTCTTCGGACATGGTTACATTTATAGTACTTCTGCCATCAACTGAGACCTCTTGTGTTGAATAGCCAATGTAACTTATCATTAAGGTAGCACCACTGGCTACATCAATGGAAAAGTTACCATCAAAATCTGTTTGGGTACCATTGGTAGTTCCTTTCTCCACGACACTTGCACCTGGTAACGGAGTCCCATCGGAATCTATTACCGTACCTGTTACCGTAGACTGGATTTCATCTCCAAGTACTACATTGGATAAAATTGTGTTTGAATTCGCAAAGGTAATCTGTGTGCCTAAGCAAATGATCATCGAAAGAAGCCCAAGTTTAAAAGTGTTAAAAACACTTTTGGACCTCCTTTTAGAATCGAATTTGAGTTTTTGATTCATAATCCTTGTTGTTTGTTAGTTTTAATTAATAGATATATAGATGGGATACAACTGAGTTAAATGTTAAAATATCCCAAATTTTGGTTAATATTAGCAAAAATATCTTATTCATTATCAATTTTCAGGTATTATTTTGTCAATTATTGATATTATATACTAATGGTTGGCTGCTAAAAACGTAAGGCCAATTCACTATAACTCCAACGTTTTCGTTGGCATACGCTTAGAATTTATGCTGAAACCAGACAAAGTAATAGATCAAATAAATAACAATTTGTTACAATTTTTATATGATTAAATACCCGAAGGTAAAAATTCTCGTGTTTTAGAATAATAATAATATGAAAACCGAATTAGGGTTTAAGGGGCTTTTCAATAATAGCAGTGTTGATCTTGGTGCATTTTATCACCTTGAATTTATTTTTATTTATCGTCGTGAAAAAAAGATAATCACTACCACCATCTTTTATCTTAAATCGCTTTCTAATATTCGCTACGTTTTCAGGAAAGTTTCTAACCGTAATATTTGCTTTTGTGTCGCTTAACTTTTTGAGTTCCTTTTTATTATAATCAATGACCTTTTCGATTTTGAACGACCTGCCTGGAAATTGCACTAGCTCCTCTGAAGTATATAAGTGGGAGTGAAGATTTAATTTCCTAACCTTATAATCCTTGCCAATTAATTTAAAAGCACCTGCCTTTAATATGGACGCATTGGGTTCATAAAGATAATTTTGAGGGTCTTCGAAAGTCAAAGATGTTCTCTTTTCTTCTGACCATATAAAATCATATGCCTCCCTTAGCCCTTTTTTTAGGTTGATGGTTTTAACCCTTACTTCATTCGTGAAACCGCCTTGCAACACCCACAGCAATTCTTTGACCTCATTGTTTACAGCCACTATATGTACCTCTTTGACGTTTTTCAACTGCTTTAATCCACTGGATATATCTAAAAGAGGGGAGGTTTTCAGTAAAATGTTATTGGATTTATTAAAAAGTAGCTCAAGATGCTCCATGATATCTGGTGTGCTATCGGATAAAAGAAAAACTTTCCGCTGGCTTGCCGACCTGCGTGAAGGATCTAAATATATCCAATCATATACCGCATTCGAACGCTCCAAATAATCCAAGCCGTTTAATGGGATTATTTCTGTATTCCTAACACCCAAAACATCAAAATTATGTGCAACAATTTTAGAGAGGTTTTCATTGATTTCGCAGTGAAAAACCTGCCCTATTTTTTTACTAAAATAAAATGAGTCCACTCCAAATCCTCCAGTCAAGTCTACCAGTGATTTTCCGTCTACAATTTGGGCTTTGTATTCAGCTGTAATTTCAGAAGAACATTGTTCAATGTTCAACTTGTTGGGGTAGTATATTTTTTTTGTTTTATACCAAGAGGGGAGTTTGAATTCACATTTTTTCTTAGCTTCAATCTGTTCAGCCAGTTCTTTTGAAGAAACCGTATCAAAATTACTCTTTTTGAGCAATACTGACACGATGTCAGTAGTCAAATTATTATTTATAAATTCTTGTACACCAGTATTTAAGATGTTTTTATTCAAAGTTAAACTATAAATTTTTTGTCAAGGATTTAACAATCTTGTTTTCTTCTAAAAACTCCTTCAAAATCACTTTTATAGCGGTATAACCTGGGACAGCAACGATCATTCCGGTTATACCAAATAGCAATCCTCCAATAATGATAATCAAAAAGATTTCCAACGGATGTGACCTTACGCTATTGGAAAAAATATAGGGCTGGGAAAAGAAATTATCAACCAATTGGCCTATGACAAAACCGATCATCACATAGATGGTTTTTGGTAAGATCACAGTGCTAAAATCGGCACCTAAATTACTGGTCATTGTCAAAGTCATCATAAGAATTCCACCGATGATCGGACCTACATACGGAATCAAATTCAAGAGGGCGCAGAGGAAGGCGATTACAATTGCATTTTCTATCCCAAAAATGGATAAAACAATGGAGTAGATGATGAACAAAATCAGAATTTGTAACACAAGTCCAATGAAATATCTGGAGAGCAGATCTTTGATCTTATTAAATGATTTCTTAAGACGACTTTCTTTGTTGTCTGGAATAAAGATCATTAAACCTTGCTCAAATAACTTACTATCCTTCAAAAAGAAAAAGGCAATAAACAAGACTGAAAAAAGGCCTATGCTCAAAGTACCAAGAACGCTGACCAACGAATTGAGAAAGTCAGGAATGAATCCAAAGTCTAGGTTGGCAAAGATTTTCGAATCTTTGATGCCTTGTTCAATTTCAACAGAACTCAAGCCAAAATATTCCGTTACTTGCCGGTATAGGTTTTCCACGTTGGCTTGTAAGGCTTCTATGTTAAGGAGTGAAAGGTTCTGCCCTTGCGCAACCAATAAGGGAATAAATAAAGCAATAATTCCTGCAATAATCCCAATAAGTAAAATCATGGTCACAATAACTGCCAAGGTATTGTTGAATTTGAGTTTCACTCTCAAAAACAAAACTATGGGTCGGCCTAGTAATGAGGCAATAACCGCTATTGCCAAATAAGCTAAGACTGATTGGATTTGGTATAAAAAGAACAATAATAAGGCAATGCCGACAAGAATGGCGATAGCTCTTAGAATTCCGTCTGAAATGATCTTGGATGTCATTGCTTAACTTTTAAAGGCATAAGATATGATATTTGCCCCCATTTGTAAAGCTTTTGTGCGAATCGCTTCAGGATCATTGTGAACTGAGGGATCCTCCCAACCATCACCTAAATCAGATTCATAAGTGAATAAAAGAAGTAATCTTCCTTCATGGGTTATGCCCAAAGCCTGAGGTCTTTTGCCTTCATGCTCATGAATTTTTGGCAATCCTTCCAAAAATTCATATTTCTGCGAAAAAATGGGGTGGTCTGCCCCAAGCTCATCCAGCTCAATATTGGGAAAGACTTTTATCAGTTCTTTACGTAAATAAGGTTCCATACCGTAATTGTCATCAATATGCAAAAAACCGCCTGACAATAAATAAGTTCTTAAATTATCTGCTTCTTCCTGTGAGAAAACCACATTTCCATGACCTGTCATATGTAGATAGGGGTATTGAAAAATGTTGCTGTCACCTACTTCCACTGTTTTTGGTTGCTCTTTTATTTTGGTACCAATATTGGCATTGCAAAATCGTATTAAATTAGGTAGGGCAGTGGGGTTGGCATACCAATCGCCACCGCCTTTATATTTTAGTATGGCTATCTCCTGGCATTTTGCAGAACTTACAATAGCCACTAAAACCACTGTTAATATGAGTTTAGAATACCTCATTCTTAATATGCTATTAAAATGTTTATCCGTTATTAATTAAGTTAACTGTAGTACAGGCAACGATGGCCGCAGTTTCTGTACGTAGTCTATTTTGCCCTAATGAAACCGGCAGAAAACCTTTTTCGTAGGCACTTTCTATTTCAGCTCTTGAAAAATCCCCTTCCGGGCCAATAAGGATGGTTATATCCTTATCAGGAGCAACTCCTCTTTTAAGCTCTAACTTTTCATCATCAACACAATGGGCAATAAATAACAGTCCTTCTCGAGGGTGGCCTATAAATTCTTTATAACTGATCGCAGGGTTCAATTTAGGCAAATAGGTTTGCAGAGATTGTTTCATAGCTGATTGTATGACCTTTGCCATACGTTCGGGTTTCACAATTTTACGCTCGGAATGTTCGCAGATGATAGGCGTAATTTCGTCGACCCCTATTTCGGTGGCTTTTTCTAAAAACCACTCAAAACGTTCATTGCTTTTCGTGGGTGCAACGACCAAATGAAACCAATACATACTTCGGTGTTTTTTAGTGGTCGAGATTATTTGGGCTTTACATTTTTTTGCGTCTGCTAGGATAATTTTAGCTTCGAATAAAAGCCCTTTACCATTGGTGATCAAGAATTTATCACCTTCTTTTTTGCGTAAAACCTTTACGATGTGATTGCTTTCCTCAGGGTCCAAAACAAATTGGGAGGCGCTATTGTCTAAACGGGGATTATAGAATAAGTGCATGAGTATTTTTATTGCTATTAATTGTTGATTTTTAATTTATTTTGAGCATGTTCAATTCCTAATTCGATCCAATTTTGGAGTTGCTCCTCGGTTTCAAAGCCTTTTGAAGAAACGTAGATGAATTCTTTCATGGGCCTATTGGTGAAATCCATTGGTCTAACCGTATCCAGTTGTAAAAGGGCATCCATTTTAGGTCCGATTACGCGCACCATTAAATCATTTTTTACGATACCAACGGTCATTTTCCCTTTATACATAATGGCAAGTCCCCCAAACATTTTCTTTTTGGAAAGATGTTTTGAAACACGCTGCGGAAACACCTTTAAAGCAAAATCCAACCGTTTTTCTAAATCTTCATTATAAGCCATACTTAGTGGTTCAAATGATGTACCTGGCTTTCGCACTTATATCTTGCGAAGAGAACATCTTGCTTTTAAACTTATAATACCCAACAATCCCGATCATTGCGGCATTATCAGTACAATACTCAAATTTAGGAATATAAGTAGACCAACCGTAATTCTTTTCGGCATTTTTTAAAGCAGACCTAATTCCTGAATTCGCCGAGACCCCTCCACCAATGGCCACCTTTTTAATTCCAGTTTGTTTTACTGCCTTTTTAAGTTTATCCATTAAAATATTGATAATGGTATACTGTACGGAAGCACATATATCATGAAGGTTTTCCTCCACGAACTTTGGATTTTTTTGGGTTTCCCTTTGAACAAAATAAAGAATGCTGGTTTTTAAACCACTAAAACTGAAATTCAAATCGCCCACTTTGGGCTTTGGAAAAGGAAATTTTTTCGGATTGCCTAATTGGGCATATTTATCTACTAAAGGTCCACCAGGGTATGGCAGTCCTAATATTTTTCCACTTTTATCGAAGGCTTCACCCACTGCATCGTCTAATGTTTCACCTAGGATTTCCATTTTAAAATAGTCATTGACCTTAACAATTTGGGTATGGCCGCCACTAATGGTCATTGCCAAAAATGGAAAGTTGGGTTTTGCACTATTTTCATCCAAAATAAAATGGGCCAAAATATGTGCTTGCATGTGATTTACCTCAATAAGTGGTATATCTAAACCAAGCGCAATTGACTTGGCAAAAGAGGTGCCAACCAATAATGAACCCATAAGTCCTGGTCCGCGCGTAAAAGCTATGGCTGATAACTGTTTTTTGTCGATATTTGCTCTCAGTAAAGCTTGGTGCACCACAGGTACAATATTTTGCTGATGCGCCCGCGAGGCAAGTTCGGGTACGACACCCCCATATTGTTCATGTATTTTTTGAGTTGCAACGACATTGCTAATAACTTTATCATTGCATAAAACCGCTGCAGAAGTATCATCACAGGATGATTCTATAGCAAGAATG
The DNA here is from genome assembly GCA_965367725.1 of uncultured Maribacter sp. Lineage (GTDB taxonomy): Bacteria > Bacteroidota > Bacteroidia > Flavobacteriales > Flavobacteriaceae > Maribacter_A. The sequence continues at coordinate 24,242 of CBDUKE010000026.1, forward strand.
TAAATTGTTTCTTTTTCCACCAGGTTTGGAATAAAAATTGGAGTACAAAGGTAAAACATAAAAGCCCTATCAAAAAACTAAGAAAAATACTGGTTAGAATACTTTTGGTATTGTTGCTTATTTGCGTTTTGGGCACTATTGTTCTTTCCATGCCCTTTGTTCAGACACGCTTGGCAAGATATGCCACAAATACAATTAATAAAGAGTTTGGCACTAACATCAATATTGATGAAATACGTGTATCACTTATTTCATGGGATACGGCGTTGAAAGGAGTTTATATTGAGGATTATCGCAAAGACACGCTCTTTTATATAGATGAACTTGGTACCTCAATTTTAAGTATACGTAATTTAACCAAAGGTAGGCTTGAATTTGGGCATATTGATATTGATAAACTCAACTTTAAACTAAAGACCTATAAAGATACTACAAGCAGCAATTTGGAGGTGTTCATAGATAAGTTGGATGATGGTAAGCCTAGAAAGCCAGGAACCCCACCGTTCTTTTTTGCATCATCAAAGGTTGAGATTGCCAATAGTACATTTAAATTGATTGATGAAAACCAGGAAAACCAGGAGACTCTAAATTTTAAAGGGTTAAGTATTTCTGCCGATGATTTTAAAATATTAGGCCCACAAGTTTCCACAGCTATAAAGGCCATGTCATTTAAAGCCAAGCGCAATATTGAGGTAAAAAAACTTTCGACCCAGTTTAAATACACCAAGCAACAGATGCGGTTTGACACCTTGGGAATTGAAACACTTGGTTCCAAGTTAATAGGAAACTTGGTTTTTGATTATGAGCGAAAGGATTTTAAGGATTTTTCGGATAAGGTGAAACTAACCGCAGAATTCACAGAATCTACCCTGGCCATGGATGAGGTAAACCTGCTTTATGATCAATTTGGGGAAGGTAAGATTGTTTCTTTTTCATCGAATGTAAATGGCGTATTGAATGATTTGAATACCGAGGACCTCTTTTTATTATCAGACAATACGGGGATTCGTGGTGATTTTAACTTCAAGAATCTTTTTTCAAAGGAAGTGCCGTTTGTAATGGAGGCCAATATGAAAAACGTAACGAGTACGTATTACGAATTACGTTCTTTAATGCCCAATATCATGAGCAGTAAATCATTGTCCTCTACCTTTAGTAAATTCGGCCAGTTTACTATTAGGGGCACAGCCACAGTAACGGAAAGCTCCGTAAAGACCAAAGTGAATTTAAATACTGCCATAGGAAGTAGTTATGCCGATCTGGAGTTGACCAATTTCAATAATATCGAAAATGCGGCTTATAATGGTTTTGTTTCCTTGATTGATTTTGACCTGGGTAAATTTGTTGAAAACAATAAATTGGGAAAAACCACTTTGGATTTTAATGTCGAGGGTAAGGGATTTGTCAAGGATAAACTCAATACTGAGGTAATCGGGGAGGTGTATTCCATTGATTTCAATAATTACGAATATAAAAACCTAAAGGTTTCCGGTATACTTAAAGAACAATTGTTTGATGGTTCTATCTTCAGTAATGACAATAATTTAAAATTCAATTTTAAGGGATTGGCAGATTTTGGGAAGGACCAAAACAACTTCAATTTTATAGCGAATGTTGATTATGCCAATCTGAAGAAACTGAACTTCATTAATGATAGTGTGTCTATTTTCAAGGGAAACGTGAATATTGATATTTCGGGAAATTCACTTGATAATATTATTGGAGACATTAGTTTTACAAAGACTATTTTTCAGAATAAGAACGATACCTATTATTTTGATGATTTCAAGGTTTCCTCATCCTTTGAGAATGATTCTACACGAACCATTGATATAAACTCGCCCGATATTATTACAGGTTACATGAAGGGTAATTTCCGAGTGAAGGAACTGGGTCGTTTGGTGCAGAATTCATTGGGAAGTATTTACACGAACTATAGGCCATTCGAGATTTCGGATGGTCAAACATTGGCCTTTAATTTTAAGATCTATAACAAGATAGTTGATGTGTTTTTTCCAGCGGTGCAATTTGATCCAAATACGTTTATTAGGGGCAATATCATAGCAGACAGCGGAGATTTTAAATTAACCTTTAAATCACCCAGTATAGTGGCTTTTGAAAATGAAGCGGATAATATCGATATAAAAATCGACAATAAGAATCCCTTGTTCAATACGTTTGTTTCCATTGGTGATTTGACAACAAACTACTATAACCTTAGGGATTTTAATCTCATCAACACCAAATTAAAGGATACGTTATTCTTTAGGACCGAATTCAAAGGAGGCAGTAATTATGATGATAGTTACAATCTTAATTTTTACCACACTTTCAATAAGCAGAACAAATCGGTAATCGGCTTAAAAAAATCCGATATAAGTTTTAAGAACAATACCTGGATTCTAAATCGGGAAGGGGATAGCAAAAACAAGGTAATCATCAATAAAACCCTTGACAGTATTCAGATTCAAGAAATTGTAATGAACAATAGCGAACACGAACAAATTCGCTTGCGTGGGCAATTGGCCGATTCTACTTATAAAGATTTGGAACTTCAGTTCAAGATTGTGTCTTTGGATAAGATTACCCCTGCCATAGACAGCTTAAAATTGGAAGGTGAAGTAAATGGAACCCTCAATATATTGCAAAAAGATGATATATACTTGCCTTCTTCGAATTTAGGCATCACTGATTTCTCTGTGAACGGAATGCGATTGGGAGACTTGAACATAGGTATTGTGGGTAACCGCGATCTTACTGATTTTGTTGTTAATTCACAGCTCACCGATAATGGTGTGGAAAAATTAGGAATTTTAGGTAATATTTCCAATAAAACAGAGCTACCCCAAGCAAACCTCATGGTTAATTTCAACGATTTCAATCTAGAGCCTTTCAACCCTTTGGGTGAAGGGGTAATATCGAATATCCGTGGGCTATTGAGTGGTAGCACCAGATTTGAAGGTGATATTGATAATCCAAATTTCAGCGGACTACTGACGCTGAACAATGCTGGTATTGCAGTACCTTATTTGAATGTGGATTATGGCTTCGCACCAAATTCGAGGGTCAGGTTATCCAAGCAATCATTCAATTTTGACCAGATAGGTATTACAGATGTAGCAAAAAATACCAAGGCTACCTTAGATGGTACAATAACCCATAGTTTCTTTAAGGATTGGGTATTGGATTTGAATATAGACACCAATAATGATCGACTCTTAATTTTAGATACGGCTTTCGAGGAAGAGGTGTTGTACTATGGAACCGGTTTTTTAAACGGTACAGGCAGAATTTTTGGATCCACCAAGGCCTTGACCATAAATGTTGATGGGAAAACCGCCGAAGGCACTTCCCTTAAAATCCCACTTAGTGATGTGGCAACGGTAGGTGATTATTCGTTTATAAAGTTTATTGAGAAAGATGAGACTGAAGCAGATCGTGTTCAACGGGTATTGCAAGAAGTTGAAGGCCTTGAAATGGAATTTAACTTGGATATTACTCCTGATGCCGAGGTGGAAATTGTTACAGATCAAAAAACGGGAAGTTCATTAAAAGGTACAGGAGAGGGACCCTTATTAATGAGAATAAATACGAAGGATAAATTTGAAATGTATGGGGATTTTGTAGTAGTAACCGGAGAATATAACTACAGATTTGGGGGAGTGATAAATAAGACATTCAAAGTAAAACCCGATGGAAGGATTACATGGGATCGCGAACCGTTAGAGGCGCAATTGAATATGGAAGCAGTTTATTCCTTGAATGCCAACCCAGCGCCATTATTGGATAATCCTGGTTATACGCGCAGAATACCTACTAATGTTGTTATAAGGTTGACCGAGGAACTATTAAACCCAAAAATAGAATTCAATATTGAGTTTCCAGGTACTAGCTCAATCATTCAATCTGAATTGGAATATGCTTTGCAGGATCCACAGGTTGAAGAAAAGAATGCGATTTTTCTTTTGGCGCAGGGTACTTTTGTCAATGACCAAAGTGGCATAAACCAACAAGCGGTTACCGGTAATTTGATCCAATCGGCATCAGGATTGTTGAACCAAGTTCTTAGTGGCGGTAATGATAAATTCAATCTGGGGCTTTCCTATGAACAAGGTATACAGGATAGTAGTATTGAGACAGAGAACAGGATAGGGGTGACGGTATCAACCCAAATAAGTGATAGGGTTCTTTTGAATGGTAAAGTAGGAGTGCCGGTCGGCGGGGCTACCGAGACCATTGTTGCGGGGGATTTTGAACTCCAGGTATTGTTGAATGAGGAAGGTACATTGAGTGCCAAGTTTTTCAATAGGGAAAGTGAAATCCAAGCATTTTTACTGGGGAGTCAAGGGTATACACAAGGTGCCGGTTTATCCTATGAGGTAGATTTCAATAGCTTTAAGGAATTAATGCGAAAAATGTTCGGAAGTGGAAAAACCAAGAACAAGCAAGAAAAGACCGATTCAATGCCCGTTGAGGTTATGGGAAAAGATAGCTTATTGATCTTTCACCAAAAAACGAAAGGACTTTGATTTTTTACCACATTTCCTGTATTAATTGTGCTATTTAAAACATCCTTCAATTAATTTTCCATCGAAAAAGGTTTAGTCTGCTTTTACTAACATTATTAAGACTTTAGAGTTCTTTTATTGAAATAAGTTCGTTAATTTTGTTGGCTTAATTTTCTTGATGTCAAAAATTAATAAGATAGGTGTTTTTACTTCCGGTGGTGATTCTCCTGGCATGAATGCCGCTATAAGATCTGTCGTAAGAACATGCGCATATTTGAAAGTTGAATGTGTTGGTATCTATTGGGGATACCAGGGAATGATCGAGGGCGATTTTCAGCTCATGGATGCTAGAAGTGTCCATAACATCATCAATAAGGGAGGTACCATTCTAAAATCTACCAGATGCAAGGAATTTAGGACCAAAGAAGGTCGCAAAAAGGCATATGAAAAGTTGAAAGCAGAGGGTATAGACGCCTTTGTTGTTATCGGAGGGGATGGTAGTTTCACTGGAGCGATGATTTTTAATCAAGAATATGATTTTCCGGTTATTGGGATTCCCGGTACTATTGATAATGATATTTTTGGAACTACTTTCACCTTAGGATTTGATACTGCATTGAATACCGTAGTTGAGGCAATAGATAAAATTCGTGATACAGCCAGTTCGCACAATAGATTGTTCTTTGTAGAGGTCATGGGACGCGACGTAGGCCATATTGCCTTAAATGCCGGGGTAGGTGCTGGTGCTGAGGAAATATTGATCCCAGAAGAAAACCTGGGCCTTGAACGGTTATTGGAATCTTTGGAAAGAAGTAAAGGGTCCGGTAAATCTTCAAGTATCGTTATTGTTGCCGAGGGTGATAAGACGGGTAAGAATGTATTTGAACTTAAGGACTACGTAGAGGAGAATTTCCCGGATTACGATGTTCGTGTTTCAGTATTGGGCCATATGCAACGAGGTGGTTCACCTTCTTGTTATGATCGTGTTTTGGCAAGTAGAATGGGGGTAAGGGCAGTTGAAGCCTTATTGGAAGGTCAAACCAACTTAATGGTTGGCGTTCTCGACAATCAACTTATTCTTACGCCAATTAACAAAGCGATCAAGGGGCATACAAAAATTGATAAGGAACTCATAAGGGTTTCAGAAATAATGTCAACATAATATTAATTTAAATAAGTATAAAATGGCAAAATTGAAAATAGGTATTAACGGATTTGGTAGAATAGGAAGATTAGTTTTCCGAATTGCAGCGCAAAAGGATGATGTTGAAGTGGTTGCAATAAATGATTTATTGGATGTTGAACATCTCGCGTATTTGTTGAAGTACGATTCTGTTCATGGTAAATTTAATGGAACTGTTGAAGTAAAAGATGGACATCTTGTTGTTAACGGTAAAAAGGTGAGGATAACTGCGGAAAGAGATCCCAAGAACTTAAAATGGGACGAGGTTGGTGCTGAAATCGTAGCTGAATGTACAGGGATATTCACTAATTTGGAAAAAGCACAATACCACATTGATGGCGGTGCCAAAAAAGTGGTTATTTCGGCGCCTTCACCAGATGCTCCAATGTTTGTGATGGGTGTTAATCACCATGAAGCTAAAGCATCTGATAAAATTGTTTCCAATGCTTCTTGTACAACCAACTGTTTGGCTCCGATAGCCAAAGTATTGAATGATAATTTTGGAATAGAAGAAGGATTAATGACCACGATACATGCCACCACTGCGACACAGCTTACAGTAGATGGCCCTTCAAAAAAAGATTGGAGAGGCGGTAGAAGTGCGCTTTTAAACATCATACCTTCTTCAACAGGTGCGGCCAAGGCTGTAGGTAAGGTTATTCCTGAATTGAATGGTAAATTGACAGGTATGGCGTTCAGAGTGCCAACTGCCGATGTCTCAGCTGTTGATTTAACAGTAAGATTAGGTAAGGAAACATCCTATGACGAAATCAAGAAAGTAATGAAAACAGCTTCTGAAGGCTCAATGAAAGGTATTTTGGGCTATACTGAAGAATCAGTGGTATCCCAAGATTTTATTGGAGATGCGAGAACCAGTATTTTTGATGCAGGTGCAGGGATCCAGCTTAGCCCAACGTTTGTGAAAGTTGTATCTTGGTATGATAATGAAGCAGGATACTCAAATAAATTGGTAGATCTGGCGCAATACGTACACGGTTTATAAACTTAAAGTTTTTAATATACAATCCTGAAGATTAGTTGTTTTGCAATTGTTTTCAGGATTTTTTTTTAAATAGTGATTTATGATATTGATTGTTGATAGTGGTGCTACAAAATCCGATTGGATAGCTCTTGATGAAAAAGGAAAACAATTATTTATGACCCAAACCTTGGGGTTGAGTCCAGAGGTTTTGACGCGTCCCGTAATTGAGGATCGATTGGCCAATAATTTTGAGCTTTCAAAAAATAAGGATAGTGTAAGTCATTTGCACTTTTATGGTGCTGGTTGTGGCACTGATCGCATGAAAAATTTCCTTAAGGAAATATTCAGCGATTTCTTTCCAAATGCCAAGACCGAAGTTAAGGAAGATACCTATGCAGCCATATATTCAACGACTAAAATTGGACAACAAGGCATTGTCTGTATTTTAGGTACAGGTTCTAATTGCAGTTACTATGACGGGCATCAACTTTTTCAAAAAGTAATTTCATTGGGTTATATTCCAATGGATGATGGCAGCGGTAATTTCTTTGGCAGAAAACTGTTAAGGGATTATTATTTTCATAAAATGCCACAAGACTTGGGAATGAAATTTGCCAAGGGGTATGATTTGGAAGCAGACGTAATCAAGGAAAATTTATACAAGCAACCCAATCCAAATACTTATTTGGCAACCTTTGCAAGATTTCTGATTGAAAACAAGGATCACCCGTATTGTAAAGGTGTTATCGATAAAGGTTTCCAGCAATTCATTAACAATTACATCATGCAATTTGAACTGGCCACAAAGGTGCCCGTCCATTTTGTTGGCAGTATCGCCCATTATTTAAAGGATGAGCTTACTACAGTTCTTGAGCGCAATGATTTGATAGTTGGTGTTATTCGGCAAAGACCTATTGAAGGACTGATGGAGTTTCATAGAGAGACCTTATAGTCCCTATTTCACTGCAATCATCAAATATTTTCATATTTACGAATTTTGGGAGCTTGGCGACATCAATAGCTTCTAGAGCAGGAGTAGTTTAAGCATCGATATAAGTGTGTAAACCTCATTTATTTCTGAAAATTGGTTCATATCAGTGTCTTGACCGCATTTTCAAAGGCCATCCCAGCTTCAAGGAGAATGGCTTTAAGGTTTACCATGGATGGTTTGGTTTCTTTTGCAATATCACTTGCAATAAGATTGTCAGTTTTAGGGTCAATGGTCATAATACTCCATCAAAGGGAGGTCACAAACCCTACTGTTCAAAAATAAAGCCCTGACAGTGTACCGTCAGGGCTTTATTTTTAGTGCTATTTTAGTTTAAATCACGCAATGGTGATTTTATCATCCAAATATACATCCTGAA